>CAJBLW010000236.1 GCA_903953985.1 uncultured Burkholderiales bacterium | reverse complement strand
TGCATCATCTCGTCACCCGCCCGCAAAACACCTCCGATGGTGGTGACCTTGAGGTACTTCACCACCCCGGCAATCGGTGCGGTGAGCACGGTGTGGCCCAGCACGCTGCGGCGTTCATCGAGCTTGTAGGCCATGGCGGCCAGATCCTCGGCGAGCTTGGTGGCCTCGGCTCGGGCATCTTGCAGGTATTTGTTGCGTGTGGCGTTGATCTTGGCCTCGATCTCCACGGCCTGGCGTTTGGCCCGCATCACCTCCAAGCGGCTGGTGTCGCCATTTTTCAGCAGCGCCTCGTTCATGCGCAGCTCTTCAAGGGCCATGTCCAGCCCTTGTTGCAGGCTCCTCAGCTCATCTTGCAGGCTGCGTCTGCGCTGGTCATACAAGTCTTGCTGAACTGCTACGATTTTGGGGTCAGTTCGCAACGCCGGGCCAAATTCGGGTGCACGGTCCAGTGCCTCGGCCTGCGTGCGTGCCAGCGCAACAGTCAAGGCGACCGCCTTGGCACGGCTCTCGTCATAGCTGGCCTGCGAGCGCTCGCGCTCCAAGATGGCAAGCTTCTGGCCCGCCTTGACGCTTTGACCCTCTTCGACCAGAAGCTTTTCCAGCACGCCGCCATCGGCCGACTGAATCACCTGGGTGCGTGCAGTGGGAATGATCTGCCCCTGTGCGCGCACGGTTTGCTCAATCTCAAACAAGGCCGCCCACAGCAAAAATCCAATGAACGCCGCTGCCAAAAGCATCGTGATGGACGCAAATCCGCGCTGTTGTGCCGCCTGCTGTGCCGCCTGCTGTGTACGCTGCTGCGGGGTTGGCGTTTGCAGCCTTTCCAGCACCTGCGCCTTGGGGCCATCCATCACCACTTGGTGGTTTGCCACCACCATCAGGCGATCGGTCAAGTCCAACATTTCAGCCTTGTGTGTCACCAACACCAGTGTGTCTTTAGGCCCTATGGCCGCCTTGAGTGCATGCATGACCTGCTGCTCCAAAACCCGGTCCATCGATGCCGTGGGTTCATCGAGCAGCCAAATTCGCGGACGACGCAAAAAAGCCCGCGTCAAGTTCACCAACTGGCGCTGCCCGCCCGACAGGCCCGTGCCGCCTTCAAATATCTCTTGTTGCAAGCCCTTGGGGTGCACGTTGATGACGGTTTGCAGCAGGCCCGTCTCGCGTGCAGCCTGCAAAATTGCTTCGTCGCCCGGATCGAGCTGGCCCAAGATCAGGTTGTCGCGCAAAGTGCCTGCAAAAAGTCGGCCCTCTTGCTGCACATAGCCCAAGTTTTCGGCCAACAGCGGTTTGGACAGGTGTGACAAATCGATATCGTCCAACAAAATGCGCCCCTCTTGCGGCTTGTACATGCCCGAGAGCAAGCGCAACAACGTTGTTTTGCCAGAGCCAATGGGGCCAAGCACGCCTATTTTTTCTCCAGGCTGGATCACCAAATTTGAAACCGCAAGCGCCTTTTTGCCGCCGTAGCTGGCCACAACCCCCTCAAAGCGGAAAGCGCCATGGATCTTGGCTGGCAAGATGGGCATCTCCTGACCATGGTGGTCGTCTTGCAGCGCCCACAGGCGGTCTAGCCCCTGCAGCGCTGCTTTGGCGTGGGCCCATTGCACCAACTGACCCGGAATCATCGAGACCGGCGAGAGCACCCGCCCCGACAAGATCGAGCAAGCAATCAGACCGCCCAATGACAACTCGCCTCGACTCACCATCAAAGCACCCGTGGCCACCAGCAGCGTGTAAGACACCTGTTGCAGTGAACTGGCCAAATGTTGCGAATGTTCACTCACATTGCGAATTTGCAAATCGCTGTCGCGGGCTTCGTCGGTGGTCTTCATCCAGCGCGACAACATGCGCCAGCCGCCCTGGCCTGACTTGATGCTCTCAGCCCCCTCGACGGTCTCCACCAAGAGGCCTGTTTTTTGGTTGCTGGCCGCATTGGCCTGAGTGGCCAACACATCAACCCGCCGGCGGTAATACAAGCCCACACCCAGACACACCATGAAAAACAGGAGTGGGATGACGGCCAGCCAGCCACCAATCATGGCCATCACAGCCAAAAACAGCAGTGCAAAAGGCGCGTCCACCAGCAAACTGGAAGTGGCGGTGGTAAAAAATCCACGCACGGATTCGTAGCCGCGAATTTGTGCGGACAGCGCCCCCACGCTCTGGGGCAACTGGTCCAGTCGGATCGCCAAAAACCGCATGTAGACTTGGCGCGCCAAGCGCTGGTCGACTTGGTCAATCAGCCTTTCGTAGAGCCGACTGCGCACGCGCTTGGCCAGCCACTCAAACATGATCGCACCCAACACACCCAGCGTCAGCACCAAGAGCGTTTGCGAGGCGGCTGCGGGAATCACCCGGTCATAGACCTGCAAGCTGTAAAACGAAATCACCAGGGCCAGCACGTTGATCATCATGCTCCCCAAGAGCGTCTCGCGCAGCACACTGGCATTGGCGAACAATTCATGGCGAATCATTTGGGCCACCGGACTGTTGGTGGCCGAATAAGGGCGGGTAAGGCGCAGGGTGGCAATGGTGTGGCGGTCCAGCTTGGCATCGGCGCATTCGTCCCAGCGCTGGTTGGCCGCGTCCCACCAATCGCTGATCCACAGGCCTTGCGCGTTTTGCCCGCGCAACACCCCCCATTGACCGTGACCTTGGTTCGCGTCTTGCGCGTGCACCAGCGCTGGCATCTTGGAAGCGTCGGGCCCTTTGAGCCAGCGGGGTGCAGCCACCTGCAGGTGCTGGGTGACGGTCTGAAGCTGTTCTTGGGGCGCTTGCTCGGCATCGGGTGCACCCAAAGCTTTTTCGCCCAAGGCCGCAGCCACCGCCTCTTGCAAGGCCAGGCGGTCAATGCTCTCGTGCTGCAGTTGCGCCAAGCGCGCAAGGCTGGGCAGTAAATGATTCATCTCGGGGGAATTCATGGGGTGCCCTGGGTCACGGCCTCAATGCCTTGGGTGTAAAAACTCAAACGCCAGCTCACCACCACCTGGGTGGACAGCAAGTCGGCGATCTGGGCCTCGGTCTGCGCCAGCTCTCGGGCGGCATTCATCACATCCAGCCAGGTCTTGCGGCCCGCCAAAAACTGGCGATCAAACGACTCTGACACCGACTGCGCCGAGCGCAAAGACGCCTGCACCGATGCCAATCGGCGCTCTGTGGCTGTGAACTGGGCATGGTCTGCCAGCACCTGTTCATTGAGGTTGCGCGTTTGCACCTGCACCTCGGCCAAGGCGGCCTCCAGCTGGCTGCGCGCGGCGGCCACATTGGACAAGCCCGACAGACCTGCACCCAAGCGGCTGCTCACCCCAACGAACAAACGGTTGACCGGCGCGCCATTGGTAAAGTTGAAGTTACCGTACTGCCGCTCCGCACGCAGATAAATCTCGGGCAACAAATCGGCGCGCCGTTCAACCACCGTGGCCTCTTGCACACGCACTAGCGATTGCGCTTTTTGCACCGCGGCACTTTGGCCCAGCGCTTGCTCGAGCAGGGCGGCCGTCTGCGCACTCACGGGGCGGGGTGTGGCCACCGTGCGGGTCAGAGCGTCACCCGCAATGGGTCGGCCCAGCAACTGGCCGAGCCGGGCCAGTGCCATGTCGCCCTGGACCTGCGCAGCGGTCACCTCGGCGCGAACGGCATCCAGACGCCCCAGCGCCAAAACCCGGTCACTTTCGGCAGAGACCCCTTCGTCGATGCGCCTTTCAACTTGCCGGAGCAGCCGGTTGTGGCTGTCTTCGTTCTTTTGGCTGGCCTGCACCTTCAGGTGCGCGGACAGCCATTCACCATAAGCCTGCACCACCCGCAGGCTCAGCTGCAGGCGTGACTCTTCCAGGGCGGCTTGGCTTTGGTCCAGACTGGCTTGGGCCTTGTCGGCCCCTGCCGTCAAGCGACCGCCGCTGTACAGCGGCTGCTGCAGGCGCAAGGTGGCCACGCGATTGTCGCCCTGGTAAGACGGATCGGCCCCACTGGTGGTGGCGTTTTCCAGAGACACCGAGGGCGTGGGGTAAAACTGCCAGCGCGCACTCTCTACCCCTGCTGCTGCCGAGGCCACCAGCGCACGTTGACTTTGGGTGGTGGGATGCGAATCCAGTGCGTCCCGGACCAGCGAGGCCAGCGTCGGGCTTGGGGCTGGGGCGGGAGCTGTGGTCTGCGCCTGCACCCATACAGGGACGCAGGCCATGCAGACCAACAACAAATTTTTATAGGCTAACTGAACGGGAGTGGTCATTTACAAGATTTGCAGGGCGACATGAAGATTGGGCGCAATGTCCACACCGGTGCCCAAATGGCCACCCCCCAAGGAGGCGCCAGCGTGGCCATCGGGCGAAGGCGTTGCCGTCCAGCAAGTCGCACCCGAGCCTGGTGGTTTGTCATCGCCCCCCGTGTTTGTCCCAATAACATTAAAGGCATCCCAGATCGCCATGTTGTCCTCATCAGTGCAGGTCATACCATTTGTGGTTGGCCCAGGGTAGGTGTGGCTTGTGCCAATTGGCGTTTGGGAACCACCGTCTGTGGGGCCATTTCGCGCCTAATTGTCAAGTGTACGCCATTGAGTGTGGCGTAACGGCAGGTCTCGGTGGTTCCGCATTGACCCTTTGCGTTAACGACGGGGGGTGGGTCGTGCCTGCAATGTGGTGGTTGAACAAGCCGTCCAATGCG
>CAJBLW010000235.1 GCA_903953985.1 uncultured Burkholderiales bacterium | reverse complement strand
TCCAGACACGGATGCGCAGTTCAGGGGAGCCGATTCGTCTGTGCTGCTGCATGAAGCCATGCGTCGGGTGCGGGCGCAAGGCTGGGAATTGGTGAATGTGGACAGCACCATCGTGGCCCAAGCCCCCAAACTGGCCCCGCATATGGCGGCCATCAACGCGGGGGTGGCCCAGGCGCTTGGCGTGCCACTGGATCAGGTCAATGTGAAGGCCAAGACCGCAGAAAAGCTGGGGCCGGTGGGCATGGGCCAAAGCATCGAGGCGCGTGCCGTGGCTTTACTGCACAAGCCTTCTTAACGACGCTGCCGGCCGTGCCCCTGGCGGTCAGCGGGCTGGGCGAATGGCGGTTTTGGGCCTGAACGCTTTGCACACCTCGTCTCGGGTTTCCATGTAGGGCCCGCCGATCAAATCCACGCAATAAGGCACCGCCGCAAAAATGCCGTGCACCACGGCTTGGCCGTCAGCGTCTTTCAGGCCTTCCATGGTCTCGGCAATCGATTTGGGCTGACCGGGCAGGTTGATGATGAGGCTCTGGCCCCGGATCACCGCCACCTGCCGCGACAAGATAGCCGTGGGGACAAACTTCAGGCTGATTTGGCGCATTTGCTCGCCAAAGCCGGGCATTTCCTTGTCGGCCACGGCCAGTGTGGCCTCGGGCGTGACATCGCGCAGAGCGGGGCCCGTGCCGCCTGTGGTCAGCACCAGCGAGCAGCCGGCGTCCACCAGCTCGATCAAGGTGGCGCTGATGCGGTCCTTTTCGTCAGGGATCAGGCGCGGCTCGAAGGTGATCGGGTTGTGCAGCGCCTTCGTCAACCAGTCTTGCAATGCAGGCAGGCCTTTGTCTTCGTACACACCGGTGCTGGCCCGGTCGCTGATGGACACGATGCCGATCTTGACCGGGTCAAACTGGGATTCACTCATCTTCGGCCTCGTCGGGGGTGTTGTCACTTTCGCCGCCGGTCAGCACACTGCGCACCAGCTTGAAAAGCTCGCGGTAAGCACGGCCTTGGCGGGGGGCCAGGCCTTGCGACACGGCGGCGTTGCTCACCGGCACAGCGTCTTTGCGGGCCTGGCGCACCAAGGCGCGCAGCTGCTGCATGTCGGTTTGCGGGTAGTGCGCGATCCATTCGCTCACGGCCTCGTCATCGGCGATCAGGCGGTCACGCCAAGCTTCGGCCAGGTGCAGGGCTTGGGTGTCTTTGGCGCTGCCCAGGCGCTGGATGTCCAGGGCCTCGCGCACGGCTTGCAGGGTTTCGGGACTGAGCAGGCGCATTTGTTTGCCAATGAACTGCATTTGGCGGCGCTTGCCTTCAAAGTTGGTGATGCGCTTGGCTTCGACCAGTCCATCGGTCAGTTTTTCAGGCAGGGCCAGACCTTCCATCAGGTCTTTGCGCAAAGTCAGCAGATCGGTGCCAAGGTCTTGCAGTTCGGTGCTTTCTCGTTTGAGTTCGGTGCGGCTGGGGCCGTCGAAGCCGCCTTTGAGCTCGCGCTTGTACTCCAGGTCCAGCTCGCTGCCTTCGGCAATAAACTGACCGCGCACGAAGTAGCCTTTTTTGGGTTTACGGGACATGAATGGGGGAACTCTTTTTCAGATGCAGCGCTGGGGCTGGGTGGCAAGTATCATAGCGGCCACTGCGGGCCTGGTGCCCGCCATTTTTTTCGAGACCCTCTTCGTGAAAGTTTCTGTGAAAAGCCCCGTGAAAAAAAACGCCCCTGCTACCACCTCCCATGCCCAAGCCCACGACGGATTCAGCTACTCGCGAGACCATTTTGAAGAGCTGGTCGACATCGCCCTGCACCACGCCAAAAAGCTCGGGGCCACCAACGCGGGTGCCGAAGCGTCGGAGGGTTGCGGCCTGTCGGTCAGCGTGCGCAAGGGTGAGCTGGAAAACGTAGAGCGCAACCGCGACAAATCCTTGGGCGTGACGGTCTATGTGAAGCACCGCCGGGGCAATGCCAGCACCTCGGATTTTTCCAAGGCCGCGATCGAGCGCACGGTGCAGGCCGCTTTCGACATCGCCCGCTTCACGGCCGAAGACCCCACGGCCGGTTTGCCGGATGCGGCTGACATCGAAACCCAACACCGCGACCTGGACCTGTTCCACCCGTGGTCCATCAACAGCGAAGAAGCCGCCCGCATCGCACTGCAGTGCGAAGCCGCCGCCCTGAAAACCAGCCGCCGCATCACCAACAGCGATGGCGCGGCCGTGTCGGCCCAGCAAAGCCATTTCTTTAGCGCCCACACGCATGGATTTCGAGGCGGTTATGCCAGCTCGCGCCACAGTGTCTCGGTGGCCCCGATCGCCAAGCTGCCGGGGCGCAACGCCGAAATGCAGCGCGACGCCTGGTACACCTCGATGCGTTCCGCGCAAGAGTTGGCATCGGTCGAGGCCGTGGGCCGTTATGCCGCCGAACGCGCCTTGTCTCGCCTGGGGGCCCGCAAGATCGCCACCACCGAATGCCCCGTGTTGTTCGAGTCACCGGTGGCTGCTGGCCTGTTGGGTGGTTTTGTGCAAGCCGTGAGCGGCGGGGCGCTGTACCGCAAGAGCAGTTTTTTACTGGACTCACTGGGCAAAAAGGTGTTTCCCAAGCACATCGACATTGAAGAAGACCCGTTTGTGCTGCGCGGCAAAGGCAGCTCACCTTTTGACGACGAAGGCGTGCGCTCGGTGCGCCGCAAAGTGGTCAAAGGCGGACGGGTAGAGGGCTACTTCCTCTCCAGTTATTCGGCCCGCAAGTTGGGCATGAAGACCACCGGCAATGCCGGTGGCTCGCACAACCTGGCACTGACGTCTCGCCTGACCCAAGCGGGTGACGACCTGGATGCCATGATCCAAAAGCTGGGCACCGGCTTGTTTGTGACGGAGCTGATGGGCCAGGGCGTGAACTATGTCACGGGAGACTACTCACGCGGGGCCAGCGGCTTTTGGGTCGAAAATGGCCAGATCGCCTACCCGGTGCACGAGATCACCATCGCGGGCAACCTGAAGGACATGCTCTTGGGCATCGAAGCGGTGGGCGCGGATGCTTACAACATGGGGGCCAAATCCACCGGGTCCATCTTGGTCAACCGCATGAAGGTGGCGGGCAGCTGAGGCTTGGGCTGTAGACGGGCCCGGCCGCTTGGCGACAGCTGGACATCCGCTCAGGCCCAGTGCTTTTGCCGGATGTCCTCAAAATACCCAGCCAGTGACTGCACCAAACGGGCTTGTTCGGTTTGCAGTTTCTGCGCGGGCATCTGGTCGTGTTGCCCGGTGAATGGGCAGACCACCTCGGTTTTGATTCCGGTCATCTGCTCCAGCACCGACATGCCCCAAAACGGCACCGACACCGGGCAATAACCGCCTTCGTGCGTCATGACCACGCGGCCTTGGGCGTGCTTGCGGGCCATGTCCAATACCGCATCGGTCATCCAGCGAAAGGCCACGCCGTCGAGCATCATGCGGCCCAGCGGGTCAAAGCGTCCGGCATCGTAGCCGCAAGCCACGATGATCAACTCGGGCTGGTAGGCGTCCAGTGCCGGTAGGATGACTTTTTCAAACGACTCCCGATAAGCCCCAAAGCCGCAACCAGGCGGCAGCGGAATGTTGATGTTGTAACCCGCGCCTGCGCCTTGGCCCAGTTCGTCGGCCTCGCCCTTGACGAGCAGATAGCCCGCTTGTTGGTGCACCGAAATCGTCAGCACATCGCTGCGGTTTTCAAAACATTTTTGAGTGCCGTTGCCAAAGTGCACGTCCCAGTCCACGATGGCCACGCGTTGCAGCCCATGCACCTCGATCGCGTGGGCCGCGGCCAGCGCCGCATTGGCAAACACGCAAAAGCCCATGCCTTGCTCGGGTTCGGCATGGTGGCCCGGCGGGCGTGTCAGGGCATAGGCCATCTGGGCTTGGCCCTGCATGACCGCGTCCACAGCCGTGAGGGCGCAACCGGCCGAGCGGCGGGCAGCGGTCCAGCCGTTGGACGAGATGGGTGCGCCAATGCCGGTGTCGCCGCCACCGGCCAGGGCGATTTGTTCGACCTTGGCCACATAACTGGCACTGTGCAGGCGGGTGAGTTCGTGCACCTGTGCGTCGCGCGCCGGGATCACCTGCAGGCTGTGCATCAGTCCCGATTGCTGAATCAGGTTGTGCAGACGCCGCTTGGGGTCGGCGTTTTCGATGTGGCGGTTGTAGGGCTCGACAAAACCACCGGGCTTGAGCATTAGGGCGTAGTTGCCCGGGTCATGCCAAAAGCACAGTTCGTCGGTCACATAGGCGGTGGTGGTGGGCATGGAACAGGTCAGCCTTTGCGAAAAGAGACAAGTCGGGACAGCCAGGGCCAGATCAGCATCAGGACCACGACGGCCAGGATGCTCGCCGAGATCGGGCGTTCGATGAAGGGCATCAAGGACCCGTCGCTGCGGCCCAGCGCTTGGCGCAATGTCGACTCCAACGTGTCGCCCATGACCATGCCCAAAATGAGCGGAATGGTCGGGATATTGGCCCGCGCACAGACAAGTCCGAAGACACCAAATACCATGGCAATCAGCACGAAATACATCGAGTTGGCCGCCGAATAGGCCCCCACAAAGCACAGCGCCAAAATGGCCAGGCCCAGGATGCGTGGGTTCACATAAGCCAGACGGGCCAGGGGTTTGACGCACAGCACGAGCAAAATCAGGATGACGACGTTGATGACCAGCAAGGCCGACAGCACACCGTTGATGATTTCAGGGCGGTCCGTGAACAGCGAAGGACCCGGCACGATGCCGTGCACCACAAACACGCCCATGATGATGGCGGTGATGGCATCACCCGGAATGCCCAGGGTCAGCACCGTGATCATGGCACCGCCCGAGTTGGAGTTGTTGGCGCTTTCGGCGGCCACAATGCCCTCAGGGTTGCCTTCGCCAAAAGGGGTTGGGTCTTTGGCGCCGCGCTGTGCCCAAAAGTAAGCCAGCGAGGTGGACAGGGCCGCACCCACGGCAGGCAAGACACCGATGGCCGAGCCCAGGAACAGGCCTTTGCCCAGGGTTTTGGGGTACTTGAAGGGCTCTAGAAAGGCCCGCCAGGACACGCCCGCACGGCCAATCAAAGAAGAATCAAACGTGGGCACAGGCGAGCTGACCATGACCAAAGCTTGTGCCATGCCGAACATGCCCACCGCTACGGGCACCAAAGGAATGCCGCTGAGCAAGGCAGGGATGCCCAGCGTGTAGCGTTGTTCGTTGGAGTTGGGGTCAATGCCCACGGTGGCCAGGAAAAACCCCAAAAACATCATCATCATGGCCGAGGCAAACTGGCGCTGGTAGGCCTTGCCCACGCACAGACTGGCCAACAAAATCGCCATCACGGTTTCTGGTGCACCAAATTTGGCCGCAAAACCGGCCAGCGGGCGTGCGGCCAGGCCCAGCAGCAAGGCGCTCACGATCCCGCCAATGAAAGCCGACATGAAGGCCAATGACAAAGCCCTTTGCGCTTGACCGTTCTTGGCCATGGGGTAGCCATCAAACATGGTCATGATGGACGAGGCTTCGCCCGGTGTGCGGATCAGGATGGAGGTGACCGCGCCGCCGTAAAAGGCCCCGCAGTAAACCCCCAGCAACAAGGAAATGCCCGCCAGCGGTGCCATGCCGTATGTGAAGGGCAGCAGCACGGCAATCGTCACCCCCGGACCGACGCCGGGCAGTACGCCCACCACAATGCCCAAGGCCGAGCCCATCAACAGGGACAGTACGATCTGCCAGGTGCCCAGCGCCGCAAACCCAAGCGACAAGCTTTCAAAAAATTCCATGTTCAGATCAACCAGCCGTGTCCGAAGTGGACTTTGAGAAGTTTCGAAAACACCCACCACATGACCAGCGCCAAGGGCAGGCTCAGCGCCCAAGTGGTGCGCCAGGCAAAGCCCAGCACCCGGCTGCTGGCCACCAGGAAAAGCAGGGTGCTGCTCAGATATCCCAGCCAGGGAACGGACAGTATGTACAGGCCAAACAGGCCCAGCATGGCCCAAGCCAGGCCCATGCGGGCCTGGCTGGAGTTGAGTTCTTCAGAGCCCTTGAGTTCGAAGGC
>CAJBLW010000234.1 GCA_903953985.1 uncultured Burkholderiales bacterium | reverse complement strand
GTAGAGCTGGTTAAAACTGGCCTGACTGGCCTTGAGTTGCTCAAAGCTCAAGTAACGCCCCAAGTCCAGCACAACAAAAGCGCCGATGACCAAGGCCAACAAGAGCAACAACACGATTTGACGAAGACGCATGAAAGGGGAACTCCTGAGAGGGCAATGACATGTCAGATGGGGCGAGATCGGAGCCGTCAAAGACAGTGAACCATAACGCCGATCGATTTGCAGTTCGTTGTGGCGGGGCAGAAAGTTACAGGTGATCGCCCCCACCACCCGAGCAAGCCAACTGCCAGGCCAGGTATTCAGAGCGACGCAGCCGGTAGCGGGCCACGCTGCCTTCGTGCAACTGCTGCAGCGCCTCGGCCAACATGCGGGTGAACGCGTCCTGGTCGGCTGCGGGCACATGCATGCGCGCCACCACAGGGGCCAGCGCGTCTGTGCTGGGCGCTTGCAGGCCCTTGACCACCGTCTGCACGGCCTGAATCAGCGCTTCGCGGTATTTGATTTTGAGGGGGTTCGGCTCGACCATGGTTTGAGTGATGGCCAGATAACGCTGGCAAGAGCGTTCATACGCCCACACAAACACGTCGCGCAGCAAATCGACCTCGTTGAGCTCATACACCCCCAAAGTGCCTTCGATGTAAGCCCGCTCGGGCACGTCAATGAACGACAAGGGGCAAAGCTTGTGTTGGATCAGCGGCATGTTGGCGGCAATGCGCGACACGCGTTTGTTCACATCTTCAAACGGCTGCAAATAAGGCAGCTGCACCATGAGGAAAAAAGCCTGCTCAAACGGGTCGGGAATGGCGGCAGCTTTGTTCAGCAGCAGCTCAAAACAGTCCTCAATCACCTGGGGCATGGCGACGGGGTGGAACACCGTGCCCGAAATCTCCACCACGCGCCGACGCAGCCTGCCACTGGCCTGCGGGTCGCGCATCAAGTCTTGCGACAACACGGCATGCAAGTTTTTGAACGTGAAGGCATCAAAGCCCACCTCGTTCGTGTCCTCATTCGTATCCTCAATCAGCATCTCGATAGCGGCTTTGTGGTTCAGGATCATCTGCGTTTCGATGGCGTCCTTGCCCTGCGCGGCCTGTCCATGCTCGATCAGGTTTTGCGTGTCCAGGCGGCTGTAGGTGTTGCCCTCCAGCCGCGATGAAGCCCACGACAAATCCACCAGCAAACGGCTCAGGATGTCGCGGGCGTAGGTGCCTGCGGGTCGTTCATGGGCAGGCGTGCGACCCATCTCGTGCAACTGACTTCGCAGCGCGGCTGGCAAATAAAACGTGACGCCTGGCTGATACGCCTCCAAAAACTCACGCCGATAACCCACCGGGCGGCGGTGCATCAGCGGCGGACGAACCCGATCACGGATGCTGGCGCCAGCGGGCGAGACCGGCAGATCGGGTTCCGCCTCGGCGACGGCCACGCCCACGCCCACAGGTGCTATGACGCCACCCGCAAGCTGCGCCCAAGCCAACGCCACCGGCTTGTAAACCAGCGCAATGCTTTGCCCCTCAGACGCGATCCGCTGCGCATCGATCAGTTTGAGCAAGCGGCGTTGCAAAGTACGGCGGTTCAGCGCCCCACCCTGACGCTGCACCATGGCCATCTCAATCTCGGCAATGCCAATCCCACCGGGGTGCGCGGCCACGATGGATTCGATCAGATGCAATTCGTCGTTGGGGGTGATGCGGGGCATGGGGTGGCCTTTGGGGGCAATTTGTCGCGCTCAGGGGGTTTAGGGCCACCAAGAGTGACAGTATTGGCCGCCATTATGTCGCGCAATGTGTCGTGCTTGCAAGCCATTGTGTCGCGGCAGCTGATGGGCTATGTGGTGTGAACTGGCTGCCGGTGCCCATCATGCGGTGAATCAGTGGTGCATTCACCGCAGAAAGTGCGGTGAATAAAGTAGGTTTTCGCCGCATCAAGTGGCCTGTCTACTTGAGGCAAACCTCAGCCGGGGGTCATTCGGTAGCCGACTGCGATGATGGCGTCCAGGCTGTTGTGCTTGAGCATGCGCCGGACGGCACCGCCACCTTCGTTTTGAACTACCGAGAAATCCACGGCAGTTGCCGATTCCACCAGTTCGCCTTCGGCGTAGATGTTCTTGAGGTGCAAGCCGAAGTTATCGGGGATGGTCTAGAACAGTTCGGCCATCAAGCGGTGCGGCAGCCACAGCGTCTCCGCGTGGATGCCCGCCGCCTGCGCGGCCTCAATGGCTTGCAGCGCGGTCTGATAACGGTTGGTGGCGTGGCGCAAAAAAAACACGCCCAACACCGGCATGGAATATTCGGTGGCCGTGAGGTTGGAGTTGGCACGGAGCTGATCAGCGGCTTCCCACGGGCTGACCTCAATTTGCGCGATGTTGTGGAAGGCGATAGCGGTCATCTGGGCGGGGGCTGATTATTGTTTTTAGCGG
>CAJBLW010000233.1 GCA_903953985.1 uncultured Burkholderiales bacterium | reverse complement strand
GGCGTCTTGTTGAAGTTGCCCGAAAGTCCAGCTGCGCCCCAGGCCCTGCCCTGCCACGTGCTCGCGCACGGCGTGGTGTTGGGCGGTGGCCGCTTGCGCTGCCCATTGCCCGCAACAGGCCTGCGCCATGTTGAAGCGCTTGGGCACTTTCCAGCCAAAACCTTGGTGGAGGGCCGCATAGCGGTCGGTGGTCCGACTTCGGGTCGGATGCTTGGCTGCTGGGGCAGGCAGCGAACCGAAGGGGTCCTGAGAGGCTGCTGGCCGGTCCTGGTGGCGACTGATGTTCACGGTGTGTCTCCTTATGATCGAAAGTATGTACCAAGTTTTACGCCCCTCACAAAGTCTCTGGGTGCCGCTGCGCGGCTGTCGTTACCACGTCCGCCAATGGGGGACGGCCACGCCCGGCACCACGCCACTGGTGCTGGCGCATGGCTGGATGGATGTGGCTGCCTCTTGGCAGTTCATGGTGGACGCGTTGAGCGAGGCCTTTGTCAGCCAGCGTCCCATCATTGCCATGGACTGGCGCGGCTACGGCCTGACCGAGGCGCCCACCACCGACAGTTATTGGTTCCCCGATTACCTGGCCGACTTGGATGCGCTGCTCGATGCGCTCTACCCTGGGCAATCGATTGACCTGGTCGGCCACAGCATGGGGGGCAACGTGGTCATGATGTATGGGGGCACACGCCCCGAGCGCATCCGCCGCTTGGTCAACCTCGAAGGCTTTGGCATGGCTGCCACCCAGTCGGCTCAAGCGCCCAGCCGGATGGCCCAGTGGCTGGACGAACTCCAAGCGCAACGCGCGGGGGACAACGCACTCAAACCCTATCCCGACGCCGAAGGCGTGGCGGCTCGCCTGATGAAGACCAATGCCCGCCTGGACCCGGACAAAGCCGAATGGCTGGCCCAGCACTGGGCTCGCCCGGGCCCAGATGGCCAGTGGCGCATCCTGGGTGATTCAGCGCACAAGGTGATCAACCCGTATCTGTTCCATGTCGAAGAAGCGCTGGCCATGTACGGCCGCATCAGCGCCCCCGTGCTGGTGGTGGAGGCCTCGGACGACTCGCTCAGCCAGTTTTGGAAAGGTCGGTACACATTGGCCGAATTCCACGAACGTATCAAGTCCGTGCCCCAACTGGAAAAAGCCGTGATCCAGGACGCTGGTCATATGCTGCACCACGACCAACCCCAGGCGCTGGCGGCTGCGCTCGAAAAGTTCATGGCCTGAGAGGCTCTAGAATCACCACGGTTTTATTTTGATGACTGAAGACCATGACATTTTCTTGCCTTTCCCGCTTCAGCTTGGCCGTGGCCTTGTCTGCGCTGTTCACTTTTGCGCATGCAGATTCAGCCAGCCGCTACTGCCCTGAATTTTTGGCTGTCAAAGGTGCTCCAGAGCCCAAACACCGGGGGGAGTTCACGTTTTCCCCCTACACCCACCACTGGAGTCAAAGCACGGAGCATAAACAAGTGGTCTTGGTGGCGATAGACGAACAACTGCCGGGCGACCGCTTGTGCGGCGTCAGCTTTTTCAGCAACTCCTTTGGCCAGCCTTCGGCCTATATCTATGCGGGTCTGCAGTACAACAACCTGTTTGGCATGCCCGAACTGTTCGCCAAAATCACGGGCGGCCTGATGTATGGCTACGTGGCCCCATACGAGGGCAAGGTGCCCCTCAATTACAAGGGGTTCAATCCGGCCATCATCCCCTCCTTGGGCTACAAGTTGACCCAGCACGACTCGGTTCAAATCAAGTTTCTGGGCAACGCCGGCCTGATGTTCTCTTACGGGCGGCAGTTTTAAGCCCTGTCTGGAGCATGCGTGAAACCAACTCATGAGAAAATGCTTGGTTTACCGAACCGGACACTTTCCCCATGGACGCAGAACACATCAACCAAATCGGCGCAACCCTCACAGACCTGACCGCTCGTACCCACGAGTTACGGGGGTATCTTTGACTACGATGCCAAATCTGAACGGCTGAGAACCGTCAACGCATCCCTCGAAGATCCCGCAGTTTGGAACGACCCCAAAAAAGCCCAAGAACTGGGCAAAGAGAAAAAAGCCCTGGACGGCGTGGTGGTGACTATCACCAACCTGACCAGCGAATTGGCCGACAACCTTGAGCTCTTTGAGATGAGCAAGGAAGAAGGCGATGACGATGGCCTGATGACCATCGAAGCCGAAGCCGCCAAACTGACTGCGCTGGTCGCAGACCTTGAGTTCCGCCGAATGTTCCGCCACGAGGCCGATCCGCTCAACTGCTTTGTAGACATCCAAGCCGGCGCAGGCGGTACCGAGGCCTGCGACTGGGCCAGCATGCTGCTGCGCCAGTACATCAAATACGCCGAACGCAAGGGCTTCAAGGCCACGGTAGAAGACGAAACCCCGGGCGACACCGCGGGCATCAAGGGCGCGACCATCAAGATCGAAGGCGAATATGCTTTTGGTCTACTGCGCACCGAAACCGGTGTGCACCGCTTGGTGCGCAAGAGCCCCTTCGACTCATCGGGCGGCCGCCACACGTCTTTTGCATCGCTGTTTGTGTACCCCGAGATCGACGACTCGATCGAGATCAACATCAACCCGTCCGACGTGCGCACCGACACCTTCCGTGCCAGCGGCGCGGGCGGTCAGCACATCAACAAGACCGACTCGGCCGTGCGACTGACGCACATCCCCACGGGCATTGTGGTGCAGTGCCAAGACGGACGCAGCCAACACAGCAACCGCGATGTCGCTTGGCAACGCCTGCGCTCGCGCCTGTATGACTTCGAAATGCGCAAACGCATGGAAGAGCAGCAAAAACTGGAAGACACCAAGACCGATGTGGGCTGGGGTCACCAGATCCGTAGCTATGTGCTGGACAACAGCCGCATCAAGGATTTGCGCACCAACGTCGAAATATCGGCCACCCAAAAGGTGCTCGATGGCGACCTCGATGCGTTCATCGAAGCCTCACTGAAACAAGGACTCTGACCCGGTCAGACCTCAACGAAAACGGAGTTAGTGATGCGTGAAGGACAACCCACCGCGATTCACCGGGAAGCTTATGCCGCCCCGGCTTTCTGGATCGACACGGTCGATCTGACGTTCGACCTCGACCCGACCAAAACCCGCGTGCTCAACAAAATGCGCCTGCGCCGCAACCCCGACGTGGCGGCCCAGCCGCTGCGCCTGGACGGCGAAGACCTGAACCTGGCACGCGTGCTGGTCAATGGCGGTGGCACGTCTTTCAAGATGGACGGCAATCAGTTGGTGCTAGAGAACTTGCCCGAAGGCCACGAGCCCTTCGATCTGGAAATCTTCACCACCTGCAACCCCGAGAAAAACTCCCAGCTGATGGGCTTGTACGTCAGCCAAGGCACCTTCTTCACGCAATGTGAAGCCCAGGGTTTCCGCCGCATCACCTACTTCATGGACCGCCCGGATGTGATGGCCAGCTACACCGTCACGCTGCGTGCCGACAAGGCCAAATACCCGGTGCTGCTGAGCAACGGCAATCTGGTCGAACAAGGTGCACTGGACGACGGCCGCCACTTTGCCAAGTGGGTCGACCCGCATAAAAAACCCTGCTACCTGTTCGCACTGGTGGCGGGCCAATTGGTGGCGCGCGAACAGCGCATCGTCAGCCGCAGCGGCACCGAGCACTTGCTGCAAGTTTTCGTGCGCTCGGGCGATCTGGACAAGACCGAACACGCGATGAAATCGCTCATGGCCAGCGTGGCCTGGGACGAAGCCCGCTTTGGCCTGCCGCTCGATCTGGAACGCTTCATGATCGTTGCCACCAGCGACTTCAACATGGGTGCGATGGAAAACAAGGGCCTGAACATCTTCAACACCAAATACGTTTTGGCGAACCCGGCCACCGCCACCGACATGGATTTTGGGAACATCGAATCGGTCGTCGGCCATGAATACTTCCACAACTGGACTGGCAACCGCATCACCTGCCGCGACTGGTTCCAGCTTTCACTCAAAGAAGGCCTGACCGTCT
>CAJBLW010000232.1 GCA_903953985.1 uncultured Burkholderiales bacterium | reverse complement strand
GCCTAAGTGCTGACCCAACAAATCGAGCAAGGCACTTTCGATGGCGGTGACGGCATGGATGGCCACGCGCAAGTCAAAGGTTTGATTGCCACGACCCCCGGCATCGCGGTCTGCAAATTTTTGTTGCAGGCTGTTGAGCTAGTTCTTGGCGTTGCCAATGCTTTGGCCTTCAACCCACTGGCGTGCGTCTTCCAGGGTTTTGCGAATTTTTTCACCACCCGGTACTTCGCCGATGCCGGTGTTACCGCTGGAGTCGGTCAGGATCAGGATGTTGCGCGTAAAGAAGGGGCCATGCGCACCGCTGAGGTTCAATAGCATGCTGTCCCGGCCTGCGACAGGAATGACTTGCAGTTTCACAACGGTGGGGGTGTGGTGGGTGGTGGTCATAGGGTTTGTTCGGGTTAGCCTGTGTCATTCTATGAGGACGACACGCTATCATTGATCTCGTGAACCCTGAAATTTATCCAAGCATTGTGATGCACCCTGCTGATAACGTGGCCATTGTGGTCACGGCGGGCGGCTTGAAGCTGGGCGATCGTGTTCGAAAAGCTTTGTCTCAAGACAGTTTGGTCTTATTGAGTGCGGTTCCTCAGGGACACAAAATTGCCTTGAGTGACATCGCCGCGGGTCAAGCTGTGATTCGCTACAACGTCAAGATTGGCAATGCCAAAGTAGACATCCCAGCGGGCAGCTGGGTGCATGAACGCCTGCTCGACATTCCAGCAGCCAGAGACTTCCAAAATTTACCCATGGCCACCGCGCCACAAGTTCCCCTAGAACCGCTTGCGGGCTATACCTTTGAGGGTTTCCGAAATTCAGACGGCTCCGTGGGAACGCGCAATATTTTGGCCGTGACGACCACCGTTCAATGTGTGGCGGGTGTCGTGGCCTTGGCCGTGCAAAAAATCAAAGAAGAGTTGTTGCCTTTGTACCCCCGTGTGGATGATGTGGTGGGCATCGAACACACCTATGGTTGTGGCGTTGCCATTGATGCGCCCGATGCCGTGATTCCTATTCGCACACTGCGCAACATCAGCCTCAATCCCAACTTTGGCAACGAAGTGTTCGTGATCAGTTTGGGCTGTGAAAAATTACCTCCGCAACGCTTGTTGCCCCCAGGTAGTTTTCCACTGGTTGACGAACGAACGGCAGCTGACGGCCCCGACACCCTATGTTTGCAAGACGAGCAGCATGTGGGTTTCATGTCCATGTTGCAGCATATTGTGGAAGGCGCCAAGCCACACTTGGCGCGCCTGAATGCCAGACGCCGTGAGACGGTGCCTGCCAGCGAGTTGGTGGTGGGTGTGCAATGCGGTGGCAGCGATGCCTTCTCTGGCGTGACTGCCAACCCCGTTGTGGGCTATGCGGCCGATCTATTGGTTCGCGCGGGCGCCACCATCATGTTCAGTGAAAACACCGAAGTGCGTGATGCCGTTGAACAACTGACGCACAGGGCCAGCAGCCTTGAAGTGGCTCAAAGCATTGTGCGAGAACTCGATTGGTACGACCGCTACTTAGAAAGAGGCCATGCAGACCGCAGTGCTAACACCACGCCAGGCAACAAAGCTGGCGGCTTGTCCAACATTGTGGAAAAGGCCATGGGCTCCATTGTGAAGAGCGGCAGCTCGCCCATTCAACATGTGCTGTCGCCTGGTGAAAAACTCAAGCCAAGTCAAAAGGGCTTGGTCTTTGCGGCCACGCCTGCCAGTGATTTCATTTGTGGCACCTTGCAATTGGCAGCGGGCATGAACCTGCATGTTTTCACCACGGGCAGAGGCACGCCCTATGGCTTGCAAGCATGTCCGGTGGTGAAAATTGCCACTCGCACAGAACTGGCAAACCGCTGGCATGACTTGATGGATCTGAACGCTGGCCGTGTGGCCGATGGTGAGATCAGTATTGAAGAGGGCGGTTTGGAGTTGTTCAAGTTGTTGTTAGAAGTGGCCAGCGGCCAAAAAACGTGGGCGGAGCATTGGAGGCTGCACAATGCCTTGGTGTTGTTCAATCCTGCACCGATTACTTAATAAGTTTGCAAAATTAAAAGGGACGATGATGAAAAAAATACTGAG
>CAJBLW010000231.1 GCA_903953985.1 uncultured Burkholderiales bacterium | reverse complement strand
TTGATGCCCCAGCAAACATCTCAATTGGTCTGGCTGGGCCTGAGCCCCGGCACGCTGGCCGCCTTGCAGCCGCACATCACCTTGCTGCCCGAGGCCACCCCCGTGAACCTGAACACCGCATCCGCCGAGGTGCTCTCGGCCGTGGTGCCCGGGCTGGGCCTGGCTTCGGCACGGCAAGCCGTGACCCAGCGCCAACGGGGTCACTGGGCCAGCCTGAACGCCGCGCAAGAAGCCCTAGGGGCCAGCGGCCGCCCGCTGGACGACAAACAACACAGCGTGCAAAGTCGTTACTTTGAGGTGCAGGGGCGCATCCGCATCGACAACGTGGTGCAGCAAGAGACCGCGTTGGTGCTGCGCGATGGCAGCCAGGTGCGCATGCTCTGGCGCGTGCGAAGCCCCCAACTGCGACTTGATGCCCCTCTACAATGATTCGCTCATGCGCACCCTGATCATCCAATTGCCTTCGGGCCCGCCCAGCCCCACCCTCGCCTACCCCCATGGCCGGGTCGAGGCCGAGCCCGGCTCGCGCACGCTTGCGCTGCATTGGACAGCAGCCGCTTTGCTGCCTGGCGCCGATCGCCAAACCGAAACCGTGGCCCTGGTGCCCGCCGCTGCGCTGTCGTGGCACCAAGTGGAGTTGCCTGCAGGTTTGCACAAACAGGCCCAGCGGGTGCAAGCGGCCTTGCAAGGCGTGTTGGAAGACCGCCTGCTCGACGACCCCGAACACATGCACCTGGCCTTGCAAGCCGACTGGGCCAACACCCCCCGCCCCTGGGTGGCCGTGTGCGACCGCGCTTGGCTGATCGCCCACCTGCAAGCCCTCGAACAAGCCGGCTTGACCGTGCACCGCATCGTGCCCGAACTCGCTCCGGGCACGCCCGGCAGCCCGGTGCAGCTCACGGCCCTGGGCGATGCCGACACCGGCTGGCTGTGGGTCAGTCACCCCGAACGCGGCGTCTGGGGCCAGCCTTGGCATGCCCTGCGTCTAGCCGGCTTGGCTGCCCACGAACGACTGGGGCTGTCCGAGCCCGAACAGGCCACAGCCTCGCTGGTGGCCGAGCCCGGTGCCGTGGCTCTGGCCACAGATCTACTGGGCTCTGGCGTGCGCCTCATGCCCCCGGCCCAGCACTGGCTGGCTGCCGTGGACAGTGATTGGGACCTGGCCCAATTTGAACTGCGCGCCAACGCCCGCAGCCGCCAGCTGAAAAACTGGCAACGCGCCGCCAGCCATGTGTGGCACAGCCCCGTCTGGCGTCCGGCGCGCTGGGGCTTTTGGCTTTTGCTGATCGCGCAATTGGTGGGCCTGAACGCCTGGGCCTGGAAAACCCGCGCCGACTGGCAAGTACAGCAAAGCAGCTGGGCCCAGGTGCTGCGCGAAACCTTCCCACAAACCACCTTGGTGGTCGATGCCCCGCTGCAAATGACCCAACAAGTCGATCGACTTCGCCAGAACTCGGGCCAACTCGGCGCGGGGGACCTCGAGGCCATGCTGGCTGCGCTGGGCCAAGCTTTACCGACAGGTCTGGCCGCGCCGCGCCAGTGGTCTTATCAAACAGGTCAGATGCGCCTGCAAGACTTTCAACCCGATGCGGCCCAACAGAAAGCCTTGCAACAAAGCCTGAGCGCCCTGGGCTATGCCTGGCGCGCCCAAGGCGACGTTTGGTTGATGACCGCCCAAGCGGAGGCCAAGCCATGAACCTGTCCACCCTGACCGCGCAAGTGCGCAGCGGCTGGCATGCCGTCTGGTCTCGGCGCAACCCGCGTGAGCAGCGGCTGCTCGGCATCGGCGTCTGGGTGCTGGGCCTGGCCGTGCTGTGGGTCTTGGCCCTGGGTCCGGCGCTGCACACTTGGCAAGAGGCTCCGGCCCGCCAGGCCCTGCTCGACGCCCAGAGTCAGCGCATGCGTCAGCTGCAAGCACAAGCCCAGAGCCTGCAAAAACCTGCCGTCATCACCCGCACAGATGCCGCCAAGTGGCTGGAAAAAAACTTGAACGAGCTGGGCCCCAACGCGCGCATCAGCCTGCAGGGTGAAACCGCCACCTTGAGCCTGCAAGCCGCCCCGGCCACCGCACTGGCCCGCTGGCTGAGCCAGGCGCGTGACAACGCCCAGGCCTTGCCCACACAAGCCCAATTGCAGCACGCCAGCCCCCCCGGCTCGGACAGCTTGGACACCCCCTGGCGCGGCAGCCTGGTGCTGCGTTTGCCGTCAAATCAATGAACGCCATGAAAGCCATTCGTCGATCCAGCGCACGCCCAGCCAGTAAGGTGCGTGCGCCTTGGTCTTTGGCCTTGCTCGGCGCGCTGCTGGGTCTGGGCTTGGCGCTGTTGGTGTGGGCCCCTGCCCGCTGGCTGGCCTGGGGCGTGGCAAAGGCCAGCCAAGGCCAGGTGCAATGGCTCAACCCACGGGGCACAGTCTGGCAAGGCTCGGCCCAGCTGCTGCTCAGCGGCGGCCCCGGCAGCCGCCAGCCGCAGGCCCTGCCTGGCCGGCTGCACTGGACTCTGTCACCCGCTGGGTCAGGCCTGCGCCTGGGCTGGCGGGCCGACTGCTGCATGACGCAGGCCGCCAGCGTGCAAGCCGCTCTGGGCTGGAACACCCTGCACCTGCAAGCCAGCGACCACCAGTCAAGTTGGCCAGCCGCCCTGCTCAGCGGTCTGGGCGCACCCTGGAACACGCTGCAGGCCGAAGGCCAGTTGAACCTGCGCACCGAAGCACTGCAACTGCACTGGGCACAAGGCCGTCTGCAAATGCAGGGACTGGTGGAGCTGGGCCTGCAAGAGATGTCTTCGCGCCTGAGCCCCGTCAAACCCATGGGCAGCTACCGCATCGCCCTGACCGGCACACCCGAAGGCACACCCACACCGGGCTTGGCCCTGAGCACCCTGCAAGGCCCCTTGCAGCTGTCGGGCCAAGGGCAATGGGTGGGCCAGCGCCTGCGCTTTACTGGAGAGGCCAGCGCGGCCGAAGGCCATGAGGCCGCATTCGATAATTTGCTCAACATTCTGGGCCGCCGCCAAGGCGCGCGCAGTTTGCTGACTTTGGGTTGAACCCGGTTCATCCCCCTCTTTCATTGCAACCACCCTGCCCCCTGTTTCAAGACCTGAACACCATGAACGACTTTGCTCACATGCGCCCCTTGAACCGTGCCCGCTGGACGCGCAGCGCTTTGGCCATGGCCTGTCTGGCGGCAATGGGCTGGCTGACACCACAGGTGCATGCCCAAAGCACAGACAAATCCGCGGCCAACCCGGTGGCGAACCCGCCGGCCCTCAAAGCCCCACGCCGCGAACCCGTCACGCTCAATTTTGTGAACGCCGAGATCGAGGCCGTGGCCCGAACCTTGGCCACCTTGTCGGGTGCCAACGTGGTGGTCGACCCGCGAGTCAAGGGCACGATGTCGCTGTCCAGCACCGTGCCCGTGCCCCCGGCACAAGCCCTGCGGCTGTTTGCTGCGCAGTTGCGCACCCAGGGCTTTGCGCTGGTGGAGTCGGCCGGGCTCTACACCGTGGTGCCCGAGGCCGAGGCCAAACTGCAAAGCAGCGCCGTGTCGGCCGGGGCCGTGCCGGCCGGGACCGGGCAAATCGTCACGCAAATCTTCAAGCTCAACCACGAAAACGTGAACAACCTGGTGCCGGTGCTGCGCCCCCTGATCAGCCCCAACAACACCATCAACGTCAACCCCGGCACCAACGCGCTGGTGATCACCGACTACAGCGACAACCTGCAGCGCCTGGGCCGCATCATCGCGGCGCTGGATGTATCCAACGCCACAGGCGTTGAGGTGCTGCGACTGCGACACGCCATCTCGGGCGACCTGGCCCCCATGGTGCAGCGCCTGATCGAATCGGGCGCTGCCGCAGCCCCAGCCGCCCAAGGCCAGGCGGACAATTCCTTCAAGACCACCGTGATCCCCGAGGTGCGTACCAATTCGCTCATCGTGCGGGCGGCCAACCCAGCGCGTCTGGCGCTCGTGCGCAGTTTGGTCGACCAGCTCGACCAACCCAGCGCCAGCGGACCGGGCGCGGCAAGCGGCAATATCCATGTGGTGTATCTGAAAAATGCAGATGCGACCAAACTGGCCACGACCTTGCGCGCCGCCATCGCGGGCGAAGCACGCAGCGGTGGTGGGGCTGCCTCCAGTACAACGCTTGGCAACCCGGCTGCAGCGGGCGCAGGTGCTGCGGCGGGCAGCGCCAGTCCCTCGGCTCAGCCGTCCACCGGCGGCCAGATCCAGGCCGACCCAGCCACCAACGCGCTCATCATCACCGCGCCCGAACCGCAATACCGCCAGCTGCGCAGCGTGATCGACATGCTCGACCAACGCCGAGCCCAAGTGTTTGTCGAGAGCCTGATCGCCGAAGTCAGCGCCGACAAGGTCGCCGAGTTTGGTGTGCAGTGGATGAGCGGCACCGGCACCAACGGCAGCATTGTGGGATTGTTGGGCACCAACTTTGCGGTGGGCGGCACCAACTTGCTGACCCTGGCTGCAGGGGCCGCTTCGGGTAAATACACGCCATCGACAGGCTTGAACCTTGCCGTTGGCGCACAACGCAACGGTGCCTTGGCCCTCGGTGCTTTGGCGCGTTTTTTGCAATCGAACGGCGATGCCAACGTGCTGTCGACGCCCAACTTGCTCACGCTGGACAACGAAGAAGCCAAAATCGTGATTGGCCAAAATGTGCCCTTTGTGACCGGCTCCTACGCCGCAGCAGCAGCGGGCACGACCAACCCCTTCACCACCATTGAGCGCAAAGATGTCGGCCTGACACTGCGGGTCAGACCACAGATCAGCGAAAACGGCACGATCAAGATGCAGGTCTACCAAGAAGTCAGCAACGTCGACGCCAAATCCGTTGGCTCCAAAGATGGCCTGATCACCAACAAGCGATCCATTGAGACCAACGTGCTGGTGGACGACGGCTCCATCGTCGTGCTGGGAGGCTTGCTGCAAGACGACACCAGCACCAGCCAGGAAAAAGTGCCGGGCTTGGGAGATATTCCTTTGTTTGGCAATTTGTTCAAGTCCGAAGCACGCAGCCGCAAAAAAACCAACCTCATGGTGTTCCTGCGACCCGTGGTGGTGCGCGACGGTGCGGCAACAGAAGCCCTGTCTTTGGGGCGTTATGAGCAAATGCGTCTGAATCAGCAGGGTTTCCAGCCTGCCGCGACCGGCCCCTTACCCGTCAATGGGTCTGCCGTGTTGCCGACAGTGGGGGCGAACGGTGCGCCCCCCCCTGCACCCCTTCCTGCAGCAACCCAGCCCCGCCAGCCCTGAGCCATCAACATGCGCCACCCTCTGCCCTACGCCTTTGCCCGAAGCAGCAAACTGCTGCTGGAGGGGGATGGCGACCGCCTGACCCTGAGCTGGTGTGACGCCAGCGACCGTTCGGCCTTGTCCGAGGTATCGCGCAAATTTGCAGGCCAAAGCCTTCAGATGCAAATCATGGAGGCCGCCGACCTGACCCAGCGCATCCACGAGGCCTATTCGGGCGGCCAGGCGCATGGCGCGTCTACGGCTGCGGCCGTGGTCAGCGAGGTCGAGTCCGAAGCCGATCTCTCGCGCATGATGCAGGACCTGCCGGCGGTGGAAGACCTGCTCGAAGCCAGCGACGACGCGCCCATCATCCGCATGCTCAACGCCTTGCTCACCCAGGCCACACGCGACGGCGCCAGCGACATCCACATCGAACCTTACGAACGCCACTCGAGTGTGCGCTTTCGCATAGACGGCACCCTGCGCGAAGTTGTTCAACCCAACAGGGCGCTGCATGCCGCATTGATTTCGCGCCTGAAAATCATGGCCGAACTCGACATCGCCGAAAAACGACTACCGCAAGACGGCCGAATCAGTCTGCGCCTGGGTGTCCGCGCGGTCGATGTGCGCGTTTCCACCCTGCCCAGTGCACACGGTGAACGCGCCGTGCTGCGCTTGCTCGACAAAAGCGAAGCGCGTCTGACCTTGGAGGCCGTGGGCATGCAGGGCACGGTGCTGCAACAGGTGGACCAACTCATCAACCAACCACACGGCATTTTGCTGGTGACGGGGCCGACGGGTTCGGGCAAAACCACCAGCTTGTATGCGGCGTTGCAGCGGCTGGACGCCACGCGCAACAACATCATGACGGTGGAAGACCCGATTGAATACGAGCTGCCCGGCGTGGGCCAAACCCAGGTCAACGCCAAGATCGATCTGACCTTTGCCAAAGCGCTGCGCGCCATCCTGCGGCAAGACCCCGACGTGATCATGATCGGCGAGATCCGAGATTTTGAAACCGCTCAGATCGCCATTCAGGCGTCTCTGACAGGCCACTTGGTGTTGGCCACGCTGCACACCAACGACGCGGCCAGTGCGGTGAACCGCCTGATCGACATGGGCGTTGAGCCATTTTTGCTCAGCTCGTCTTTGCTGGGCGTGTTGGCCCAGCGCTTGGTGCGCAAACGCTGTGCGACTTGCCAGGGAGCGGGTTGCGCTGCCTGCGGCGAAACCGGCTATGCCGGGCGCACCGGCATTTTTGAGCTGCTGGTCGCCACCGACGAGGTCCGCGCCCAGATCCACCACCGCGCCGCCGAAGCCGAGTTGCGCACCACGGCCCTGGCCCAGGGCATGGTGCTGATGCGCCAAGATGGCCAACGCCTGGTCGATGCCGGCATCACCAGCGCCGAAGAGCTGCTGCGCGTCACGCGGGACTGATACCCGATGAGCCTGTGCGCCCCCAGTTGCCCCCACCCCCCCTTGTCGGCGATGGGCACTTGGCTCATGCTCGCCTTGTGCGGTGTGGGCCTGCCATCAGCGGCCATGGCAACCACGGTCACAGCCGAGCGTGAGCCGCCGGTGGCTGAAACAGCCGTCGCGCAAAACACTGGCCAGCGCTGGCGCTACGCCCTGGGCCTGAAACTCAAAACCCTCGACCTGGCCGATGCCCGCACCGACGTGGCGCTGCGCCCGGTACTTGGTGTGCGCTATGGGCGGTGGCATTTGGGCCATGCCACAGGTGACGAATGGCTGGCCTTCAGCGGTTACCGCAAAGCGTCGAATCTGGCCTACCAGCTGCGCGACGATGAACGCCTGAAAGTGGCGCTGTCTTTGCGCATCCAGAACCTGCAAGACAACAGCAGCTTTGACGGCTTTTCTTCGGGCAAAAACACCTTGCGCGCCCGCGCGAGCGCGAACTACCAACTGAGCAAACGCTGGTCGGTGGGCACGGACGTGACGCAAGACCTGATGGACCGTGGCGACGGCACCACCTTGTCGGTCGGTGCCTCGTATGGCCTGCCGCTGAGCGAGCGCAGCACGATCAGCCTGAGCGGTGGTGTCGAATGGGCCACAGCTGAGCACTGGGCCACACAGCTGCGCCTGCTGCCCCCTCCCACAGGGGGCTGGCATTCGGGCTTGGGCTCGGTAGGCCTGGGCCTGAGTTACCGTTACGCCTTCACGCCGCAATGGGCATGGTTTGGTACGGTGGGCAGCTCGCGCCATCTGGGCCAAGTCAATGCCGTCAGCCCCAGCACCTTGAGCTGGAATGGCCAGATCGGCGTCCTTTACTTCAGCCGCTGAAACCTGACACATGCCCGCCTACCGTTTTGAAGCCCTGCAAGCCGATGGTGCCCTGCGCAAAGGCACGCTCGAAGCCGACAGCCTGAAAACCGCCCGCACTCAGCTGCGCATGCAGCAGCTGGTGCCACTGCTGGTAGAGGCCATCGCCTCGGGCTCGGCCAGCGAAGCGGCGCATGCCCTGCCCTGGTGGCAACGCCCCATTGGCGGAGGCCGCGCCTTCAGCACCAGCGAACGCGCCGTGTGGACGCGCCAGCTGGCCGGCCTGGTGGGCAGCGGCTTGCCGGTCGAACGTGCCTTGACCGCCTTGAGCGAAGAGGTCGAGGACGACAAGCAGCGCCACCTGCTGGCCGCCATCCGCGCCGACATCAACTCGGGCAGCACCTTGGGCCGGGCGCTGGCGCAATTTCCACAAGAGT
>CAJBLW010000230.1 GCA_903953985.1 uncultured Burkholderiales bacterium | reverse complement strand
TTTTCTTCAGGCCGGGCAGGCCGCGCACGTCATAAAAGGTCTTGAGCGCCAGGGCCAGCAGGTCTTTTTTGAGCGTGGGGAAGTGCACATCCACGATCTGGCGCATGGTGTCCGCTTCGGGGAATTTGATGTAGTGGAAAAAGCAGCGGCGCAAAAAGGCGTCGGGCAGCTCTTTTTCGTTGTTGGAAGTAATGAATACCAGCGGGCGGGTCTTGGCCTTGATCAGCTGGCGCGTCTCGTAGCAATAAAACTCCATGCGGTCGATTTCGCGCAGTAGGTCGTTCGGGAATTCGATGTCCGCCTTGTCGATCTCGTCGATCAGGATGGCTACCGGCGTCTCGGACGTGAACGCCTGCCACAGCACGCCCTTGATGATGTAGTTCTCGATGTCCTTGACCTTTGCTTCGCCCAGCTGGCTGTCGCGCAGACGGCTCACGGCGTCGTATTCGTACAGGCCTTGTTGGGCTTTGGTGGTCGACTTGATGTGCCACTGCAACAGGGGCAAGCCCAAAGCCTCGGCCACTTCTTCGGCCAACATGGTTTTGCCGGTGCCGGGCTCACCTTTGACCAACAGGGGGCGTGTGAGGGTGATGGCGGCGTTCACGGCCAGCATCAGGTCGGGGGTGGCGACGTAGTTTTCGGTACCTTGGAATTTGATCATGGACAGTTCTTTGAAACAGGAATAAAGCTTGTCAGGATTATGAGGGCCAGCCCGATATAATCCGCAGTTGATTTTTATCAATCGTTTGGATTGTGTGAGCAAAATGAATAAGCTGTTGACCTCGATGTTTGCCTTGGCTGTCGCCTCTGTGACCGCCATCTCCGCCCATGCCCAGGAAATCAAGGGCGATGCCAAAGCTGCTGAGCAAAAAATCGCCATGTGCATTGGTTGCCATGGCATCAAGGGCTACCAAGCCAGCTTCCCTGAGGTCTACCGCGTGCCGATGATCTCTGGTCAAAACGCCAAGTACATCGTGGCCTCTCTCAACGCCTACCAAAAAGGCGAACGCAAGCACCCCACCATGCGCGGCATTTCCGCCAGCCTGAGCGAGCAAGACATGGCTGATTTGGGCGCCTACTACGAGCAACATGGCAAAACCGAGCCCGTGACCAAGACACCCAAGGCGCCTGACGCCAAAGTCGCTGCCTTGCTGCAAAAAGGCGCTTGCATTTCCTGCCACGGTGACAATTTCAGCAAGCCGATCGACCCGAGCTACCCCAAGCTGGCGGGCCAGCACAAAGACTTTTTGTATGTGGCGCTCAAGTCTTACAAAACCGAAAACCTGTCCACTTGGGGCCGCAACAATGGCGTCATGGGCGGCATTGCCAAGCAGTTTTCCAATGCCGAGTTGAAGGCCATGTCGGCTTACATTGCGTCTCTGGATGGCGATATGAAGGTCATTCCTCAGTCCAAGTTCCGCTGAACATCCCCGGCAGATGCCTGACAAAAAACCCGCCTTGGCGGGTTTTTTGTTGTCTGTTCGCCTTTATTCGGAGTCCCTGGCCTCAGTCTTGGGTGGCGTTGCGCTGCACACAGGCGATGTAGGACTCACCGTCGGGCATGCGGCCCGAGCGCTGGCTTTCAAAAATCATGCGTCCCAGGCATTCCATGGCGCGGTGGTGCGCGTCGTGCAGCGAGTTGAGCCGGTGCGTCAGCAGTTCCACCGCCTGGCGAATGCCTCGGGGTTGGTCGATGCTGGATTGCTCGCTGATGGACAGGTGCATTGAGAGGTGCAAAAACGGATTGGTCCGGTTGGGGTCGTCATTCAGCATGCTGGCCAGCGCAGCATCGACATCGGCCAGTTCGGCGTGGTATTCGGGGTGTTCGTCGATCCATTGGCTGACGAGCATTTCCATGGGTTCGAGTGTGGCCGTCGTGCGGGCTTTGGCGTAAACGCCGCAAAAAAAGCGCCGGACATCGGCTTGTGAAGGTTGAATCAGCATGGTTCAAAAAGCAATAAAACCGACCGAGCGGTCGGTCAATGACATAAAATCCGAGGGTCAGCACACTGCTGCATGTTAAACGCAGACACTTTCATCACTTTCTTGAGACAACCATGAAACAAGCCTTTATTTGCGATGCGATCCGCACTCCCTTTGGCCGTTACGGCGGCGCCCTGAGCAGTGTGCGCACCGACGACTTGGGCGCTGTCCCCCTGCGCGCCCTGATGGCCCGCAACCCCAATGTCGACTGGGCCGCTGTGACCGACGTGCTGTACGGCTGTGCCAACCAAGCCGGCGAAGACAACCGCAACGTGGCCCACATGGCCAGTTTGCTGGCCGGTTTGCCGATTGACGTGCCCGGTGCCACCATCAACCGTCTGTGCGGCTCTGGCCTGGACGCCATTGGTACCGCTGCCCGCGCCATCAAGGCCGGTGAAGCCGGTTTGATGATCGCGGGCGGTGTGGAGAGCATGAGCCGCGCCCCGTTCGTGATGCCCAAGGCCGAAAGCGCCTTCAGCCGCAACAACGCGGTGTACGACACCACCATTGGCTGGCGCTTTGTCAACAAGCTGATGAAAGCCCAGTACGGCGTGGATTCGATGCCCGAGACCGCTGAAAACGTGGCCACCGACTACAAGATCGAGCGCGAGGCGCAAGACCTGATGGCCTACAACAGCCAGCTGCGCGCCGTGGCTGCCATCAAAGCCGGGCACCTGGCGCGCGAAATTGTCGGCGTGAGCATTCCCCAGAAAAAGGGCGACGCGATCATTGTGGACACCGACGAGCACCCCCGCGAAACCAGCCTCGAAGCGCTGGCCAAGCTCAAAGGTGTGGTGCGCCCAGACGGCACCGTGACCGCGGGCAATGCCTCGGGTGTGAACGATGGCGCTTGCGCCTTGCTGCTGGCTGATGAAGCCACCGCTGCCAAAAATGGTTTGACGCCCAAGGCCCGCGTCGTGGGCATGGCCACGGCCGGTGTGGCCCCGCGCGTCATGGGCATTGGCCCGGCGCCTGCGACCCTCAAAGTGTTGGCGCAGACCGGCTTGACGATTGACCACATGGACGTGATTGAGCTGAACGAAGCCTTTGCCGCACAAGGCCTGGCGGTGATGCGCATGCTGGGCCTGAAAGACGACGACGCCCGCGTGAACGCCTGGGGCGGCGCGATTGCGCTGGGTCACCCACTGGGTGCATCGGGCGCACGTTTGGCCACCACCGCCATCAACCGCCTGCAGCAGACCGCTGGCCGCTACGCGCTGTGCACCATGTGCATTGGCGTGGGTCAGGGCATTGCGCTGATCATCGAGCGGGTTTGAGTTTTGCCCAGCAGGCAGTGCACTGCCGCTGGGTCAAGTTCGCTTCAGGCTCGCCAAATCGCCCGATCTAGGATCACTGGACTTCGATCTTGCGATCGGCCACGATCCGGCTGAGCTGGCGAATCTCACCGTCCACACGGGTGCGAAATTCTACGGGCGTGTTGGCCTGTGGGCGACCACCCCAGTCGATCAGGCGTTGTTTGACCGCAGGTTGGTCAAGCACAGCACGGAGTTCACGGTTGAGCCGATCGACGACCGATTGCGGAGTGCCTTTGGTGCCCGCGATGCCCAGCCAAGAATCGAACACCACCCCCGGAAAACTGTCCGCCACAGAAGGCACGCCCGGCAGGGCGTTCTGACCTGCTGGCGCAGTGGTGGCCAAAACGCGTACCCGGTTCTCCTTGAACAGCGGCGCTGTGGTGGTCATGGTGTCGATCATCACGTCCACCCGACCGGCCAGCAACTCCATCATCGGTGCCGTGCCGCCCTTGAAAGGCACATGAGTGGCCACGCCGCCGCTTTCTGCCATCAACCATTCGCCAAACAAGTGCATCGCCGTGCCCACACCCACCGAGGTGTAGGTGTAACGGTTGGGTTCGCTTTTCACGCGCTGGATGAAATCATTGAACGAGGTGATGGGCGAGTTTGGCTTGACCGATAACGTCAGCGGATAGGTGGTGACAGTGGAGACCCAGGCAAAGTCATTGACCGGATCGAACGGCAGGTTCTTTTTCATGGCCGCATTGCTCGAATGACCACTGGGCAGCAGCACCAGCGTGTAGCCATCCGGTGCAGCTTTGGCCACGGCATCGGCGGCGATGTTGCCACCCGCTCCCGCGCGGTTTTCCACCACCACAGGCTGACCGAGTCGCTCACCCAAGGGCGTGGCAATCAGTCTGGCCACCATGTCGCTGCTGCCACCGGGCGCAAAGCCTACCAGCAGTTTGATGGGCCGCGAGGGCCATGCGTCTTGCGCGTGGGCCATGCCCAGGCTGGTCAGCAGGCCCAGGGACAGAACCCCTGTGCGAACAAGCGCGTGACCAAGGCTGAGGACAGTGTGGTGAATCGTGCAACTTTTCATCGGGGGGTCTCCAAAAAATGGATGTGGGTCAGATGCGACGAGAGCATGTGACGCGTCATGGTAATGCGGATCGTGGTCTTACAAAGGTGCAGAAACGATTTTGCACACCGCCACGGCGGTGGCCACTTCCTTGCCGTCTTGCAGCAATGTGCCCATCACATGGCACACGTCGCGTCCACGGCGCAGCATGCGGGCTTCGCCCTGCAGTGAGCCCACCTGCGCCGGGCGCAGAAAGGACACATTCAAGTTGAGTGTGGCCACGCCTTGCCCTGCCGCGAGGGTGGCGTCCACCAGGCTGGCCGTCAGGTCGTCGAGCATGGCGCTGAGCATGCCGCCTTGCACGGTGCCCGCCGGGTTGCGGAAGTTGGCCTGTGCTTCATAGATGGCGCTCAGGCTGCCAGCGGCTGCATCCACCGCGCTGATGCGGCTACCCAGCAGCGTGAGCACCGGCGCAGGGGGCATTTCGCCGCGCAACATGCGGCTGAAATAGCCCTGGGCATCGGACGTTGAAAACACCTTTTGGCTCATGCGTCGTCGCGGATCCCGTTGCGCAGCGTGCCGATGGCGTCCACCACGATCTCGCAGACGTCACCGGGTTTCATGAAGATCTGAGGGGTGCGCTTGTTGCCCACGCCGCCGGGGGTGCCGGTCACGATCACATCGCCAGGCGACAGCGGGATGAAGGTCGAGATGTAGGCGATCTGGCGCGGGATGCTGTGGATCATCTTGTCGGTGGTGGTGTCTTGCAGCACCTGGCCGTTGAGCACGGTTTGCAGGCGCATCACTTGTGCAGGCGCGATCTCGTCGCTGGTCACCATCCAGGGGCCAAAGCCGCCGGTTTTGTAGAAGTTCTTGCCGGGCGTCCACTGCGAGGTGGCCACTTGCCAGTCGCGCACCGAACCGTCGTTGTAGCAGCTGTAGCCTGCAATGTGGACCCAGGCGTCTTCTTCTTGGATGCGGCGGCCGCCCTTGCCGATGATCACGGCGATCTCGGCTTCGTAGTCCAGGCGGTGCGACTCGGGCGGGCGCATGATGTCCTGGCCGTGCGCGACCTGCGAGTCGGCCAGGCGTAAAAAGATGGTCGGTACTTCGGTCACTTCGCGGCCGGTTTCGAGCACGTGTTCGCCGTAATTCAGGCCGATGCAAAAAATCTGACCCGGGTTGGGGATCACGGGCAACAGCTGCAATTGCGAGAACTTGAGCGTGGGCTTGTGCGCCTTGACCGCATCAGCCGCTGCACCAAACAGGTTTTTGGCGATCAGGGTTTTCAGGTCGGGCGCTTGTGCCCCCAGGATGGTGCTCAGGTCAAGCACGTCGTCGCCGTTCACGACACCGTAGGAGGGCGCGCCCTGGTTCAAAAAGCTGATGAGTTTCATGGAGGATCTTTCAGTCAAAAGGAGAGAAAAAGCATCAGTGCAGCCGCGCAGAAATTTCGCGTGCGGCGCGCTGGATGAGGGGGGTGAGTTTGGTCTGGTCGATCACCGCCATGCGTTGCACAGTGGTTACCAGAGAGAGTGCGCCGATCACGGTGCCGTCGGTCTGCTGTAAGGGCACCGCGATCGCAGCCAAAGTGGTTTCGAGTTCGCCGTTGGAGAAATAAAAGCCGTCCTTGCGGATCTGGCTGTAGTAACGCCGAAAGCTGGGCCAATCGGTGGGCAGCCCGGCTGCAGCCACCGCCATGCTGTGGGTGTCCAGCATTTTGTGCAGCTGTGGCGTGGGCAGCCCTGCCAGAATCACTTTGGGTGCGCCGCCTTGAAACAGCGGACGCGGGCGACCACGGCCATAACTCAAATTGGCAGGCATGGTGCCGAACTCGCGGTGGGTGTCCAGCAACTGGTTACCGTGCAAGCTGGAGACCACACAGTCAAAACCGGTTTGGGCCACCAGATCCTTCATGAACGGCACGCCACACTGAAGCACCGGGTCGGCCTGGCGGATGAAATGGTCCAGCACCACGATGCGTGCCCCCAGCGTGAACTGGGCATCGCTGCCGCGCCGCAACAAGCCCGCATCGCTGAGGGTCTTGAGGTAGCGGTAACTGGTGGGCAAGGACACCCCCAGCGTTTCGCTGATGTCTTCGGCGCTCCAGTGCAGGCGCTGGTCGGAGAACAAGTCGAGCACGCTGAGCATGCGGGCGAGGCTGGTGTCGGCTTTGTCTGCTTTATCGATCATGGTGGGGTCAGTTCAACATCCGTGGGCCAATGCACCTGCAGCGGGCAACAAGGCGCTGATGCGATCGAGGTCGGCACTGTTTTGGGCCACCCCCAGAATGTAACGGTCCGGCCGCAGCAGCACGGCGCGCACGCCTTGCTGGTCCAGCCAGGCTTTGACCTCGGGGTCGCGCGCAGGCACGGTGACCACGCCTTGCGCCTGCCAGCGCTCACGGGTTTCTTCGCTGACTTTGGCTAGCACGGTGTCCTCGCCCAGGACGGCAAAGTTCAAGCCCAGCAGCGTGTCCAGCAGATGGCCATTGGCCAGTGTGGGTTGCGGGAAAACTTGGGCCACCGGTGCCAGCTCGCCTTGCCAGACGCCAGGGCCCAGGCGCGGCGTCGGAAACTGAAAAATTTCGGGCTGCCCGGCTTTGAACTTGGCATCGCGTTCGCGTGCCGCTTGCGGGTCGGTGGTTTGGATGATGTCGCCCAGCTTCACGGCCAAGTCGATGAAGGCTTTTACATGCGGTGAACGTTCGCTTTCGTAGGTGTCCAGCAGCGCATCGTCTGCACACCCGCGCAGCACGGCTTCAAGCTTCCAGGCCAAATTGGACACATCGCGGATGGCCGCGCACATGCCTTGTCCGAGGAAGGGCGGCGTCTGATGGGCTGCGTCGCCGGCCAGCATCAAGCGGCCTTGGCGCCAACCCTCGGCGATCACCGAGTGAAAGGTGTAAATCACGGCGCGTTCGATGTCGGCTTGGCTTGGTGTGACCCATTTGCTCACCAGTTTCCACAGTGTCTCGGGCAGGACCATGTCCTCCGGCTTGTCACCGGGCATGAGCATGATTTCCCAGCGCCTGCGGTTGCCGGTCACATTGCAATAAGTCATGGGGCGGGCGGGGTCACAGTGCTGCACCGTGTGGTCAGGCAAGCCGGGGACGTCGGTTTTGAGCCGCACATCGAACACCAGCCAGGGCTGGTGCAGCCCCAGATCGCGCATGCGGGTGCCCAGCACTTTGCGCACCAGCGATCGGGCGCCGTCGCAGCCGACCACGTAGCGGGCCTGCACGGCATGTCGTTCTTGTGTTTGCAGGTCGGTGACCTGCAAGGTGGCGGCGTCAGCACCGTCTTCGATGGCGGTGACCTCGTGACGGGTGCGCACCTGCACCCGCGGGTAGCGTTGCAAGCCAGACCGCAACACGGCTTCGAGTTCGGGTTGGTGAAAGTAGTGGTTGGTGGCGCAGCCATGCGGGCCACGTTCTTGGGTGCCCGCGCGGATCAGCAAGGTCTCGCCTGCGGCGTTGTTGAAGTACATGCCCTTGAGGCCCGGGCGCGAGATGCACTCGACCTGTGGGCGCAAACCGGCGGTCTCGAACACGCGCATGGTTTCGCCGTCGAAATGGATGGCGCGGGGCAGGGGGTAGATCTCTCCCTCGCGCTCGAGCACCAACACCGACAGGCCATATTGGCCCAACAAGTTGGCCAGCGTGGCACCCGCCGGGCCGTAGCCAATGATGGCGACGTCAAACACCGTCTGGTTCATGCCTGGTAGCCCATGAGTTGCTGCATTTCTTTCAACCACTCGGCGCGGCTGCGAAATTTGGGCCGACTGCGCGCCAGTGCTTCAGCAGCGGCCATCACGGCTTCGTCGCTTTGGTCCAGGTCGATCGGTTCGCGCAGCGGCTGCTCGCAATACCAAGGCATGTCCAGGAACACCTCCAGGCGGTTGCCTTCGGGGTCGCGAAAGTAAATCGACACCGCATTGCCATGGCTGGTGCAGACCAAGTCGCTCACATCGGGATCGGCCTTTACACGGTCACGCACCGTGCGCAACGAGGCCAGGTCGGGCACGCGCAGTGAAATTTGGTTGATCACGCTGAACGACAGGTCCGCAGGGCGGCCCGTGGCCAGCACGATTTGGTGGTGTTCGGACGGGTCGCGACTGAGGAAGACCAGTTGCACAGGACCCAGATCGCCGCGATCGGTTTCGAAGAAGCACATCACGTCTTTGTAAAAGCGGGCCATGCGTTCGAGGTCGCGCACATAAATCCCCATGTGGCTGAAGACCAGCGAATTGGACTGGGCAAGTGGCTTGGCCATGATCACTCCTTTTGCAAAAATTGCATTCATTCTATTTTGATTATTGGATAAAAAACTAATGGTTTATCCCATAGTGATAATTTACCTGTTTTGAAAGAATGCTGGCAGACCTCAAGGTCGTGACCATCCACCAACAGGAGATACCCGCATGAACCGCACCACCCGCCGCTTGGGCCTGGCCACTTTGGCCTTGGCTTTGTTCAGTGCCTTGCCCGCCATAGCCCAGGACTATCCGAACAAGCCGATCAAGATCATTGCCCCTTTCCCCGTGGGCACAGGCCCCGACGCCAATACCCGTGAAATTGCGCTGGAGTTGTCCAAGGCGCTGGGGCAGTCGGTCGTGGTGGAAAACCGTCCGGGTGCCTCCACCATGATTGGCATGGAAGCGGGAGCCAAGGCCACACCCGATGGCTATACCCTGGTGATGGGTTCGACCACCTCAATGTCGGTGTTGCCCTACACCTATGGTGCCAAAGTGCCTTACAAGGTGGAGCGGGACTTTGTGCCCATCAGCGTTGTGGGTCTGCTGAACACCGCTTTGACCGCCCACCCGAGCGTGCCCGAGAAAAATGCGAAGGAACTGATCGAGCGGCTGAAAAAACAGCCCGGCTCCTTGACATCGGCCACTTCGGGTGTGGGCAGCTACTCCCATCTGGCCGGTGAGTGGTTTGCCTCGAACGCTGGGGTCAAGATCAATTTTGTCCCCTACAACACCTCGAGTCCTTATGCGGATTTGGTGGCAGGTCAGGTGAATGTGATTTTTGATGCCTTGCCCGCTGCCATTGGCAACGTCAAGGCTGGCAAGCTGAAGATCCTGGCACTGACGGGCAAGACGCGACACCCCAACTTTCCGGATGTGCCCACTTTTGCCGAATCGGGTTTGCCTGACTTCAGCCCCACCGCCTGGATTGGCTTGTTTGCCCCCGCGGGCACACCTGCCGCTGTGGTGGCCAAACTGGGCGAGGCCATGCAAAAGGCCACTGCCCAGAACCCCGAGTTGATCGCCAAATGGCGCTCCTATGGCGGTGACCTGAAGGCGCAGACCCCGGCCGAATTT
>CAJBLW010000229.1 GCA_903953985.1 uncultured Burkholderiales bacterium | reverse complement strand
TTGAGCAAATGAACCACACCGGGCAACACCAAAGTCAGCGAGATGAAGGACACATCGCCCACCATCAAGTCAAAGCCTTCCAGCGCCTCAGGAATGCGCTCGTCGCCAGGCTTGAGCTCACGGGCGTTCACGCCCTCAATGCACACCACACGTTCGTCTTCGCGAATGCGCGGGTGCACCTGGGCATGGCCCACGTCAATGCCAACCACTTCGGCCGCGCCGTGCTGCAGCAAGCAATCGGTGAAACCACCGGTGCTTTGCCCCACGTCGAGGCAGCGCAAGCCTTCTACCAGAACACCCGTGGTCTTCAAGGCCCCTTCGAGCTTGAGGCCGCCACGCGACACATAGCGTGACTCGGCATCGTCCAGCAACTCCAGTGCAGCGCCATCGGGAACCTCGTCGCGGTTTTTAACGATGGCACGCCAACTTCCGTCGGGCAACTGCCACTTCACGCCCCCAGCAATCAGTCGTTGAGCTTGAGAGCGGGAAGCGGCCAAGCCGCGCTCCACGAGAAGTTGGTCAATGCGCATGCGTTGGGTTTCAATAACGGTAAGTGTCGGCTTTGTAAGGACCGTTCTTGGACACACCGATGTAAGCGGCTTGTTCTTCGCTGAGTTCGGAGAGCATGGCGCCGACTTTCTTCAGGTGCAGGCGGGCCACTTTTTCATCGAGGTGCTTGGGCAGCACATAGACCTTGCCATTTTCGTACTGGTCTTGCTTGGTGAACAGCTCGATCTGGGCGATGGTCTGATTGGCAAACGAAGAAGACATCACAAAGCTCGGGTGGCCGGTGGCGCAACCCAAGTTCACCAAGCGGCCCTTGGCCAACAGGGTGATCTTCTTGCCATCAGGAAAGATGATGTGGTCGACTTGCGGCTTGATCTCGTCCCACTGCAGCTTTTCCAGAGAAGCGACATCGATTTCGTTGTCAAAGTGCCCGATGTTGCAGACGATGGCTTCGTCTTTCATGGCGGCCATGTGCTCGTAACGGATCACGTTCTTGTTGCCGGTGGCGGACACGAAGATGTCGCACTTGTCGGCAGCGTATTCCATGGTCACAACTTTGAAGCCTTCCATCGCAGCTTGCAGGGCGTTGATCGGGTCGATCTCGGTCACCCACACTTGGGCGCTCAGGGCGCGCAAGGCTTGGGCGGAACCCTTGCCCACGTCACCGTAACCCGCGACCACGGCCACTTTGCCGGCGATCATGACGTCTGTGGCGCGCTTGATGGAGTCCACCAAGGATTCGCGGCAGCCGTACAGGTTGTCAAACTTGCTCTTGGTCACCGAGTCGTTCACGTTGATGGCGCGGAACATCAGGCTGCCTTTGGCGGCCATTTCGTTCAAGCGCAGCACACCGGTGGTGGTCTCTTCGGTCACGCCAATGATTTGCGCGCCCTTGCGGCTGTACCAGGTCGGGTCCACGGCCAGTTTGGCCTTGATGGCGTTGAAGAGGCAAGTCTCTTCTTCGCTGCTGGGGTTGGCGATCAAGGACGCATCGGTTTCAGCGCGCTTGCCCAGGTGCATGAGCAGCGTGGCGTCGCCGCCGTCGTCCAGAATCATGTTAGGACCTTCGCCTTCGGTGCCTGCGGCGCCGAAGTCAAAAATGCGGTGGGTGTAATCCCAATAGTCGGCCAAAGTTTCGCCCTTGATGGCGAAAACCGGTGTGCCCTTGGCGGCAATGGCCGCTGCGGCGTGGTCTTGGGTCGAGAAGATGTTGCAAGAAGCCCAACGCACATCGGCGCCCAAGGCTTGCAAGGTCTCAATCAGCACGGCCGTTTGGATGGTCATGTGCAGTGAGCCGGTGATGCGGGCGCCCTTCAAAGGCTGCGCCTTGTTGAACTCTTCACGGATGGCCATCAGGCCGGGCATTTCGGTCTCGGCGATTTTGATTTCTTTGCGGCCCCAATCGGCCAGGCCGATGTCGGCGATCACGCAATCGGCGTTGAGGGTGGAAGGCATACGTGCATTCATGAGAAAAGCTCCAAGTCATGTGAATGAACCACACGCATGGAAAAGCACTGTTGGGAAAAAACAGGCTCACCGCACGTCGTGTGGATGAGCGTCGTTGCTGTTGAAGTGTTCCGAGCCTCACGCCCCGCTGCCGACTTGGCTGGCAAGTCAGGGGGCGCTGCAACGCTCCTCGGAAGTGCGCATTCTAACGCAGTTGGCCTTGACCCAGTCGCCAACGGGGCATCGCGCAGCCGAATGTCAAGCGCAAAGGACCAAAACCGCCAAGGGGGCTGTTTCGGCGCGCAGCACGCGCGGCCCCAGCGACACCGGGGCGAAACCTGCGGTCAAAGCGGCGCTTTCTTCACCACGGCTCAGCCCGCCTTCGGGGCCGCTCAGCACGGTCACCGGTTCTTGGCTGAGTTGGCGGGACACAGGCTGCGTGCCCCCAGACAAGGACAAGACCCAGCGCTCGCCAGGCGCGGACTTTTTTAGCCATTCGGTCAGCGTCACGGCCGGGTGGATGGGGGGCACGCGGTTGCGCCCGCACTGTTCAGCCGCAGCCACCGCCACGCCTTGCCAATGCGCCAGTTTTTTCTCGGCCCGCTCGCCTTTGAGCTTGAGCACGCTGCGCTCGGCCACCAGCGGGGTGATGCTGGCCACACCCAGTTCGGTGGCTTTTTCCACCAGCCAGTCCATGCGCTCGTTGGCCGTGATGCCCACCAGCAAGTGCACCGAACGGTGGGCTTCGCGCTCTATGGCGTGGTGCGCACCCACTTCGACCTCGACATCGCTGCGGCCCATTCGGGTCACAGTGGCTTCAAATTCGCCGCCTTCGCCGTTGAACAAGGTGATGGCATCGCCCGGCTGCAGGCGCAGCACTTGCACATGGCGTGCAGCGCCCGGTGGCAGACTCAGGGCCAAACCGGAGGCCAAGGGGGCGGTGCAATAAAAGCGGGGCATGTTCACATGCGCCCGTAAGCAAAACCCACTTGTGGGGTGGTGCCCTCGATTTCGTCGATCAGTTTGAGCAGCGGGCCCAGTTCGCGGTAGCGGTCGCAGGTGGTGCGGATGTAATGCAGGAAACGCGGCGCATCGGCCAGGTATTTGGGCTTGCCGTCGCGCAGCGTCAGGCGGGCAAAGATGCCGGCCACTTTCAGGTGGCGCTGCAGGCCCATCCATTCGACGGCGCGGTAAAAAGCGCCAAAGTCGCTGTGCCAGTCTTCAAAGTCCATCAGGCCTGCTTTGCGGGCTTTTTCCCAGTACCGGATGGTGATGTCCAGCACAAAGTCCTCGTCCCAAGTCAGGAACGCGTCGCGCATCAGGCTGGCGATGTCGTAGCTGATGGGACCATAGACGGCGTCCTGGAAGTCCAGCACACCGAGCTGCTCATTCTGAAACGGCATCATCAGGTTGCGGGGCATGAAGTCGCGGTGGACATACACGTTGGGCGCGGCCAGGTTGCGTCGCACGATGAGGGCGAAGGCATTGTCCAAGATGTCGCGGTTTTTGCCTTCGAGTTGCACCCCCCTGTGCTGGGCCAAATACCAGTCCGGAAACAGGCTCAGCTCCCGGTGGAGCAGGGCGGCGTCGTAAGGCGGCAGCACACCGGGGTGCGAGGCCAATTGCCACTGCACCAGCACGTCCACTGCCTGCATGTACAGGCCGTGGTTGGACTGTGGGCGCTCGGCATCAATGGCCGACATCAGGGTGGCGTCACCCAGATCACTCAGCAGCATGAAGCCGTGGGCCTGGTCCCAGTTCAGCACCTCTGGGGCCTGCAGGCCGGCGTCTTGCATCAAGGCGGCTATGCGCACGAAGGGCTCGGAGTTTTCCTTGTCGGGCGGGGCGTCCATGACGATGCGGCTGCCGCCTTGGCGCCTGTCCATCCGCAGGTAGCGGCGAAAGCTGGCGTCGGCCGAGGCCACGCGCAAACTGGCGGGCAAAAGGCCTTCAGCGGTGGCCAATCCAGACAACCAGCGGTCAAAAACCACTTGTCGGGCCGGATCGGTCCAGATGACGCTGTCGGAGAGGCCTGGGCTTGGGGCTACAGTGGGGGGCGGGGTGAGGTGGCTCATGGATAATCCCATTTTACAAAGCCCGCAACAAGCGCTTTGCCTGTACCTCTCGCGTGTCCAAACTCTGCCCCATCGTCGTGCCCCTTTTCCCTGTCCCTTTTTCGCAGCCCACGGTGGCCCATGACCCTTTGCGGTCTGTGGTGTGGGTGGTGCTGTTTGTGGTGCAGGGTTTGGCACAGGCCCAAGCGCAGACCCAAACCCAAAAGCCGGGGGGGGGCGCTACTGCGCCCCCAGGCCTGGTCTTGCGTAGCAGCCCCCTGCTTGATGAAGCCATCTCGCAGCGCCAGGAGCAAGAGGGGGCGATTTACCTGCAAGGCCAGCGCCTGCGCGTGAGGCCTGATCTGGACCTGGTGATCCAGGGAGAGGCCAGCATCCGCAAGCCGGGTATGAGCATTCAGGCAGGGCAACTGTCCTTTGACCAAAGCCAAGACGTGGTCGAGGCCACAGGCCAGGTTCGCCTGAATCGACCGGGTAGTTTGTTGACCGGCCCCAAGCTCACACTGCAGGTCGACAGTTTCCAAGGCACGCTGACGCAGCCCACTTTTGAGCTTTACAACAGCGGCGCCTACGGTCAGGCGGCGCAGATCGAATTTATCGATGAGAAGCGTGCCACCGTGCGCGAAGCCAGTTACACCACCTGCAGGCGCACGCCCGGGCCTGAATGGTTGCCTGCATGGGTACTCAAGGCCACACGTTTGAACCTGGACGAGGAAGAGTCCACCGTGCAGGCTGAGGGGGTGCAGTTGCGCTTTCAGGACTTTCCAGTGCTGGCCATACCCGCCGTCACCTTCCCCATGACCAGCGAGCGCAAGTCGGGCCTGTTGCCGCCCGTGATGGGCATCACCAGCACCAACGGGGTAGAGCTGGCCCAGCCCTACTACTTCGACATCGCGCCCAACCGCGACGCCACCGTCACCACCCACCTCATGAGCAAGCGCGGCGTGGCGGTGGACACTGAATTCCGTTACCTGGAGCGCGACTACAGTGGTCAAGCACGGCTGAACCTGATGCCCAAGGACAGCCTGCGTGACCAAGCTCGCTGGGGCTGGTCCAGCCAGCACAACGGCAGTCTCGATACAGGGCTGGACAGCGTGGGGCGCATCGGTTTAGGCCTGAACCTGAACCGGGTCAGCGACGACAACTATTGGCGAGATTTTCCGCGCTCCGGCCTCGTGTTGACCCAGCGCCTTTTGCCATCCACAGGGGTCTTGAGCTGGGGCCGTGGCAACCTGAGCATGAGCGCGCAGGTTCAGCGCTGGCAAACCCTGCAAGACTTCAACGCTCCCATCACCCCGCCTTATGACCGTGCGCCCCAAATCGGGCTGCGCTATGGACAGTGGCAGGCCGATGGCCTGGACTGGTCTGTGCAGGCCGACACCACCCGCTTTGAGGCCAGCTACGACCGCATCCCCCTGGCCAGCAATGCGGTGCGACCCGTTCCCCGCAATGGCGAGCGCAGCTTTGTGCTGGCGCAAGTCAGCCGCCCCTGGATCCGCCCTTGGGGCTTCGTCACGCCCAAACTGCAACTGCATGCCACCCGCTATCAACTCGACCAAGCACTCGATTCGGGTGTGAGTGCTGCCAACCGGGTTTTGCCCACCATCTCATTGGATTCGGGCCTGGTGTACGAGCGCGAGACCCAGTGGTTTGGCCGGGGCGTCACGCAAACGCTGGAGCCACGCGCTTTTTATGCGCGCACGCCGTTCCGGGACCAAAGCCTTTTGCCGGTGTACGACACGGGTGCAACCGATTTCAATTTGTCCACCATTTACAGCGAAAACGCCTATGTGGGCCATGACCGCTTGGTCGACAACGACGCCTTGACCCTGGGCGTCACCAGCCGGTTTTTTGATGCCGACAACGGTGCTGAAATGTTGCGTGTTGGCATGGCCCAGCGCATCCGTTTTTCTGACCAGAAAGTGGTGCTGCCCGGCCAGTCAGCTGCGGGTGCCGGCCTGAGTGATTTGTTGCTGGGCGCAGGCGTGCGCTGGGATGACCGCTGGGCGCTCGATGCCACGGTGCAGGTCAACAGCCAGACTGACCGCGTCAGCCGCAGTACCTTGCAAACCCGCTACAGCCCCAGCCCTTACCGGGTGGTGAATGCGGCTTACCGTAAGAATCAGGGTGTGAGTGAACAGGTCGTGATGGGCTGGCAATGGCCACTGAGCGATTTGCTGGGAAAGCGCGATGCGGTTGCGGAAAGTGCCTGGAGCCGTACTCCCGGCCAGGGTCTGGGCCCGGACCGGTGGTACAGCGTGGGCCGCCTGAACTTCAGCCTGACCGAAGGCCGTATGGTCGACAGCCTTCTGGGTCTGGAATACGATGGCGGCTGCTGGATTGGGCGCATCGCTTTCGAGCGCATCCAGAGCACAGTGAGCACCGCGACCAGCCGTTTGCTGTTCCAGCTTGAATTCATTGGCATGGCCCGTGTTGGGGCCAGCCCACTCAATGCCCTGCGCAACAACATCCCCCGTTATCAAAACTTGCGAGACTCCACCGTTGAACCAAGCCGTTTCCAGCACTATGAATAAATACCTGTTTCCTGTTCGTGCCTTGTGGGGCGCCTGCGCCTTGGTCTGCTTGGCCGCAGCGTGGTTGCCCCTGAATGTGACAGCCCAAACCCCGGCCACCGGTGCGTTGCGTCCTGCGGCCATACGCTCGGCCGACTTCATTGTCGCCGTGGTCAACTCCGAACCCATCACCAATCAGGAGGTGCAGACCCTGGGCCTGCGCCTTCAGCGCGAAGCGCAGGCGCAAGGCCGACCTGTCGATGCTCCTCAGGCCAAGCAACTGGCGCTGGAGCAACTCATCAACGACAAAGCCCAGCTCCAGCAAGCCCGAGACGCGGGCATCGTGGTCGACGAAGACGCTTTGGACCAAGCCGAAGCTGGTGTGGCCAGCAGCAACCAGCTCACGCGCGAAGCCATGCGCCAGCGCTTACAACAAGACGGCGTGGCCCTGACCACCTTCCGCGAGCAACTGCGCAACCAGGTGTTGCTGAACCGCGTGCGCGAGCGGGAGGTGGAAGCGCGTATCCGAATCAGCAACATCGAAGTTGAGCAGTTTTTGCAAGAACAAATCAAGGCCCAGGCCGCACGTGTCCCGGTCGAGCTGAACCTGGCCATGATCCTGATCGCCGTACCGGAAAACAGCACGGAAGAACAAATCAAGCCGCTGGAGACCCAAGCGCGGGATGTGGCCCGGCGTGCACGCAGTGGCGACAACTTTGCAGAGTTGGCCAAGACCTTCTCGCAAACAGCCGACCGAGGGGCCAATGGCGGGGCATTGGGATTGCGCCCGGTCGACCGTTATCCAGAGCTGTTTGTGCAGGCCGTTGCGGCATTGCCTGTGGAGGGAGTGTCTGAGGTGTTGCGTTCGGGTGCAGGTTTTCATGTGCTCAAAGTGCTGGAGCGCCAGCAGGCCCCCGCCACTTTGATGGCCACGCAAACCCGTGCGCGGCATATTTTGTTGCGATTGACGCCACAGCTGACCCAGGCCCAAGCGCTGGCGCAGCTGAGCGCCTTGCGCCAGGACATTGTCTCGGGCAAGGCCGATTTCGCAGAATCGGCCAAACGCCTGTCGCAAGACGGTAGCGCGGCCCAGGGGGGTGATTTGGGCTGGGCCAGCCCCGGCATGTTTGTGCCCGAGTTCGAGCAGACCATGAACCGCCTGCGCCCCGGCCAGGTGGCCGAGCCGCTGGCCTCGCGCTTTGGGGTGCACCTGATTGAGGTGACCGATCGGCGCGATGCCCCCATGACCGAAGCCGAGCAAGCCGCGCTGGCGCGCAATGTATTGCGTGAAAAGAAGCTCGACGAGGCCTATGTCGCGTGGGCCGAGGATGTGCGCGGCCGCGCCTACGTCGAATTGCGCGAACCTGTCCAATGAGGCACATCGCTCGCAAACGCTTTGGGCAGCACTTTCTGACGGACGGCGGCATCATCGATGCCATCGTGGACGCGATTGCCCCTGTGGCAGGTCAGCCCATGGTCGAAATCGGCCCCGGTCTGGCTGCGCTCACGCAGCCTTTGGTTGAGCGCCTGGGCCATCTGACGGTGATTGAGCTCGACCGTGACTTGGCCGTGCGTCTGCGCGAGCACACGCAGTTGTCGGTGGTGGAGTCGGATGTGTTGAAGGTCGACTTTCGGGCGCTGGCAGCGCAAATGCTGGGCAAGTCCACGGCGGCACCCCTGAGCAAAATTCGGGTGGTGGGTAACTTGCCTTACAACATCTCCACGCCCATCTTGTTTCATCTGCTGGCGCAGGTCGACGTGATCGAAGACCAGCACTTCATGCTGCAAAAAGAAGTCATCGATCGCATGGTGGCCCAACCGGCCACCTCGGACTACAGCCGCCTGTCGGTCATGCTGCAGTGGCGTTACGACATGTCCAACGTGTTGTTTGTGCCGCCCGAGAGTTTTGATCCACCCCCACGCGTGGACAGCGCCGTGGTGCGCATGGTGCCATGGGCCCAACCGCCGGATGTCCACTTCAAAACGCTGGAAACCCTGGTGCAGGTGGCCTTCAGCCAGCGCCGAAAAATCTTGCGCAATACCCTAGGCAAGTGGTTGGATGAAAAGGGTTTTGCCGGGCAGTTTGATTTGCAGCGCCGCGCCGAAGAAGTACCCGTGGCCGAGTTCGTGGCCTTGGCGCAGACGCTCTGAACACTGAAAAAAGATCTGGCACCCCGCTCTGTATGCGGGGTCTATGGCTGTTTAGTCAGCCGAGCTGAAAATCTTGGATCCCGGCTCGGGGGCCGGGATGACAGAGGATGATCCTTAGCCATGAAAAAGCCCCGCGCTGCGGGGCTTTTGTCATTCTCGTCCCATTCAAGGGGGGCATTCAGAACATCAGGCGGCTGCGAGCCAATATCCTGCGTTGAATGGGCTGCTCATGCGCAGCGCCAAGGGCGACACGTCCACCAATTTGTCGGTGGGCATTTTTTCGCCTTCTTCGATCGAGTCGACCATCACGGCGTCCTCGGTTTGTGCCTCAATCGCCCGTCCTGCTTGGCTGTTTTGCGCAGAACGGGCTACAGAAAAGAATAGAAGCATCGGAAGGGTATCTTCCGGTCTCCCCAATAATCGGCCGTGTCGCGGAAGATGTCCAACAATTGCTCGCGGGCTTCCTTGTCAAACTTGACGTGGGCTGGTATCTGCTCCAGAACCACAATAAAGCCTGGCTGAGGGCCCGACTTGTGCAACGGGTCAGTCATGCAGTCGTACAAGGCATCAAAATTTTTGCCAAAGTGCGAGGGCAGCGTGAATTGCGCACCAATCAGGTCCAGCACATCTTGTTTGCTCTGGGCTTCGGCCAAGTTGGCATACAAAAAGTGGTGGCCTAGGCCTTGAGCGGCTTCTTGCAAATCGCTCACGCGGTACGCGCGAATCGACTGCACGATGTTCGACCGCACCCCCTTCAGGGGCGCCTCTTGGTCTTGTCGTGTCGGGATGTCCATCTCCGTGGTCTTTCTTGAAAACTAAAAAATCAAGGTCTGTCAACGATCAGGCGAAAGCTCGCGTAATGGTCTTCGGTGTAGTAACAGGCTTTCGGTTCTGTTGCCACCGGGCCGCCACAGACAATGCGGCGGGCCCCACGGTGACGCACGCCGGGTGTCCTGACGGTGTATTCGCGGTAAAAACCTCTCGCCTCGCGTGGCAAGAGTCGCTCGCGGTTGCCAAACACCGTACCGTCCTTTTCGTAGGGAAAAGGACTACCCTTGCGGATATTTTGGTAGGTTGACTGGCCTTCACGGGGCAAATCAGTGACCAACAACGTGGTTTGAAGTTGCGCTTCTTGGGGTGACCGTGCCTGCACCAAAAATGTGCATGCCAGCAAAATAAAGCCCATCAGCACGGTGAACCAGTACCGACGGGCCATGGCTTGTTGTGCCACCCTCATGAATACACCTTTCAGGAGCATCCGGGTTTACCCGAAAACTCGAAGGCGCTAGTGTGTATCAAATGCGATAAAAATGCAAGCGATTGCCCGTTAAATAGGCAAAGACAATTTGCTCATTTAAAAAACATGTGAGTGCGCACACCTGTTGGACAGGTCAACGAGCCGCGTTGGCGTCGGCCACGGTGAGCGCCGTCATGTTCACTATCCGGCGTACTGTGGTGCTGGGCGTCAAAATATGCACCGGTTTGGCCGCACCCAAAAGAACCGGTCCAACGGCGATGTTGCCACCGGCAGCCGTCTTGAGCAGGTTGTAGGCAATGTTGGCCGCATCCATGTTGGGTAAAACCAGCAAATTTGCGTCGCCAATCAAGCTGCTGTTGGGCATGATGGCCTGGCGTGCTGCCGAATCCAGGGCCACGTCGCCGTGCATTTCACCGTCCACTTCGAGCCAGGGCGCGCTTTGGCGCAACAAGCCCAGCACGGTTCGCATCTTGATGGCGCTGGGCTCGTTGGACGAACCGAAGTTCGAGTGCGACAACAAAGCGGCTTTGGGCTGGATACCGAAACGGCGCATTTCTTCGGCGGCCATGACGGTGAACTCGGCCAGCTGTTCGGCGGTGGGGTCATAGTTGACATGGGTGTCCACCATGAAAACCTGACGTCCAGGCAGCATCAACCCGTTCATGCAGGCGAAAGTGTTGACACCTGCGCGTTTGCCGATGACTTGGTCGATGTAGCTCAAGTGCATGGGGTTGGCGCCCCAGGTGCCGCAGATCATGCCGTCCACGTCGCCTTTGTGGAGCAACATGGCGCCAATGAGTGACAAGCGGCGGCGCATCTCGATTTTGGCGATCTGTTGGGTGACCCCCTTGCGCTCGGTCATGCGGTGGTAGGTCTGCCAGAAATCGCGGTAGCGGTGGTCTTGTTCCACGTTGACCACGTCGTAGTCCAGTTCTTCTTTCAGGCGCAGGCCGAATTTTTCGATGCGCTCGGCAATCACGGCCGGGCGGCCGATTAGTGTGGGGCGGGCAATGCCTTCGTCCACCACAATCTGGGCGGCGCGAAGCACGCGCTCTTCTTCGCCTTCGCTGTAGGCGATGCGTTTGTTCAGGGCGCGTTTGGCGGCCGTGAAGATGGGCTTCATCATGGTGCCGGACGCGTACACAAAGCCTTGCAGCCTTTCCCGGTAAGCGTCCATGTCGGTGATGGGGCGAGAGGCCACGCCAGAGTCGAATGCAGCCCGGGCCACCGCTGGGGCTATCTTCATCATCAAGCGCGGGTCAAATGGCTTGGGGATCAGGTATTCAGGGCCAAACGCCAAGGGCTCACCCACATAAGCGGCTGCTACGACCTCGCTTTGCTCGGCTTGCGCCAACTCGGCAATCGCGTGCACGGCAGCGATTTCCATCTCCAGCGTGATGGTGGTGGCGCCGCAGTCCAAAGCACCCCGGAAAATATAGGGAAAGCACAGGACGTTGTTGACCTGGTTGGGGTAGTCGGTTCGGCCAGTGGCCATGATGGCGTCGTCGCGCACGGCCTTCACATCGTCGGGGTCGATTTCAGGGTTGGGGTTGGCCAGCGCAAAAATCAGTGGCTTGGCCGCCATGGACTTGACCATGTCCTGTTTGAGCACGCCACCGGCCGACAAACCCAAGAACACGTCGGCACCGGCCATCACTTCGCGCAATGTGCGGAGATCGGTTTTTTGCACAAACTGAATCTTGTCTTCGTCCATCAGCTCGGTGCGGCCTTCGTAGACCACGCCGGCCAAGTCGGTGACCCAGATGTTTTCGCGTGGGATGCCCAACTTGACCAATAAACCCAGACAAGCCAAGGCAGCTGCGCCTGCGCCTGATGTGACCAGCTTGATCTTGTTGGGGTCTTTGCCGACGATTTTGAGACCGTTCAAAATGGCCGCACCCACCACGATGGCGGTGCCATGCTGGTCGTCATGAAAGACTGGGATCTTCATGCGCTCGCGCAACTTGCGCTCGATGTAGAAGCAATCCGGTGCTTTGATGTCTTCGAGGTTGATGCCGCCAAACGTGGGTTCCAGTGACGCGATGATCTCGACCAGCTTGTCCGGGTCTTTTTCGTTGATCTCGATGTCGAACACATCGATGCCCGAGAACTTCTTGAACAAAACGCCCTTGCCTTCCATGACAGGCTTGCTGGCCAGCGGGCCGATGTCGCCCAAGCCCAGAACGGCGGTGCCGTTGGTCACCACGCCCACCAGGTTACCCCGGCTGGTGTACTTGAAAGCGTTGGCTGGGTCTTTGACGATCTCTTCGCAAGGGGCAGCCACTCCGGGCGAATAGGCCAAGGCCAAATCATGCTGATTGACCAGTTGTTTGGTGGCTGCGATAGCGACTTTGCCAGGGG
>CAJBLW010000228.1 GCA_903953985.1 uncultured Burkholderiales bacterium | reverse complement strand
TTTCACACCAGCCGTCAGCAGGGCCTGCTCGGTGGCTTCGATCATGGCTTCGGGTCCGCACACAAACACCTCGTCCATGCTGCCCACGGGCAAGAAGGCGTCGATGATGGCTTGCACTTTGGCCGCGTCGATGCGGCCTTCCAGCAGAGGCACTTCTTGCGCTTGGCGCGAGAGCACATGGATCAAAGTCAGACGTGAGGGATAGCGGTCTTTCAGGTCTTGCAGTGCTTCGTTGAACATCACACTGTCCATGCGGCGGTTGCCATAGACCAGGGTGAATTTGCTCTCGGGTTGGTCTTCCAGGGTGCTGGCCAGTATCGAGAGGATGGGCGTGATGCCCGAACCTGCGGCAAAACCCACGCGGTGAATCGCTCGAGGGCGCTGCACCACAAAACGGCCATCGGGCGGCATCACACGCAAGGTGTCGCCTGCTTGGAGTTGGGTGGCCGCCCAGTTGGAGAACACACCGCCCTCAACGGGGCGAATGCCCACTTCGAGTACACCGTTCTTTTGCAGTTGGCTGCGGGCCGAGCTGATGGAGTAGCTGCGGCGCACGTCGGCGCCGTTGATGTCCGCACGCAAGGTCAGGAACTGTCCCGGCTGGAAGTCGAAGCTGCTGCGCAGATCGGCTGGGACGTTCAGCGTAATCGCCACGGCACCAGCCGCTTCGGGGTTGACGCGTGCGATCGGGAGGTCATGAAATCGGGGTGCGGACATGGTGCTTCACGGCGGCAAGGCCGCTCAGTAAGGTTTGAAGTAATCGAAGGGCTCCATGCAGGCCAGGCACCGGTAAAGGGCCTTGCAGGCGGTCGAGCCGAAATGGGAGGTTTCGGTGGTGTTGGCCGAGCCGCATTGCGGGCAGTTCACCACCTCGGGCTTGGCCCCACGCGCTGCAAACTGCACCACGTTGGCTGCCCCTGTTGCGTTGCTGGCACAGGCGTGCGGCGGAGCAATGCCATAGGCGCGCAGTTTGTCTTTGGCAACTTCGCTCATCCAGTCGGTGGTCCAGGCCGGAGCCAGCTGCGTGACCACACGGCCTTGCAGGCCGTGGGCCTGCAGCAGGGCTTTCACGTCGTCCTCGATCGCGCCCATGGCCGGGCAGCCGCTGTAGGTGGGCGTGATCACCACCTCTAGTCCCGCATCGCCCGAGCGCACGTCGCGCAAGATGCCCAGCTCGCGCAAGGTAACCACCGGAATTTCCGGGTCGGTCAAGGCGTCGAGCAGGACCCAGGCACGGGCCACATCGGCGGTGCTGGGCTGAGAAGTGAGGGTGGACATGGCTCGGGGCTTACCAGGTGGCTTGCGGGTGAGTGCGCGCCAGGCTTTGCATTTCGGCCAGCACGAAACCCAGATGCTCGGAGTGGAGGCCTTGTTTGCCTGTAGGCACAAAGCCACCATCGGCTGGGCGCTTCAGGGTAGCTTCTTGCAGTGCCTCGTCCACGATCTGGTTCCAGTCGTTGCGCAGAGCGGCCACATTGACACTTGTGCCGTTGGCGAGCGCCGCGGCTTCATGCGGGCTATTGGCCCAAAATTCCAGAGTGTAGGGCAGCAGCTGATCGAGGGCCGCTTGTGCTTTAGCGTGGGATTCGTCGGTCCCGTCACCCAGACGCACCAACCAGTCGCGTGAGTGGCGCAGGTGGTACCGCACTTCTTTGAGTGACTTGGCCGCAATCGCGGCCAACTGCGCATCTTTGGAGTTTTGCAGCTGGTCCCACACCAGCACCATCAGGCTGCTGTAGAGGAAATTGCGTGCCATGGTCATGGCGAAATCACGGTCGCCCTGAGCTGTGGCCGACATCAAAGGCGTGTGCGGTAATTCGCACAAGGTGTAGTTTCGGAAATCGGGCACATCGCGGAAATAAGCCAGCGTGTCTTCGGTAGCACCGCCGCCTTGCAGCGTGGCCGCGTGCTGGTAAAGCATGCGGGCCTGGCCGATCAGGTCAAGACTGTTGTTGGACAGAGCGATGTCTTCCTCGAGGATGGGGCCGTGGCCGCACCATTCGGCATTGCGCTGACCGAGGATCAGGGCGTTGTCGGCCAAGTGCAGCAGGTAGTCCACTGGTGCGTTGGGCGTTGGGTGTTGGGTGTTGAGCGTGTTCATATGGGACGAGTCGCGTGCTTGGCGCTCAACGCTGATCGCTGAACGCCGAACGTATTCACATGTGGCCGACTTCGTCGGGAATTTGGTAAAAGGTCGGGTGACGGTAGACCTTGTCGCTGGCTGGGTCGAAGAACTCAGGCTTGTCGTTGGGCTCGCTCGCCGAAATGTTGGCCGAGGGCACGACCCAGATGCTCACGCCTTCTTGGCGGCGGGTGTAGACATCACGCGCCATTTGCAAAGCGTGCTCCGAATCCGAAGCGTGCAGACTGCCGCAGTGCTTGTGCTCCAGGCCTTGTTTGGACCGAACAAAAACTTCCCACAGGGGCCATTCTTTCAATGCGGCGGTGCTCATGCTGCTTCCTTCATCTGACGTTGCTGTTGTTTCTTGGCGTGGGCCAGAGCCGCTTCGCGCACCCAGCCTCCGTCGTTCCAGGCCTTGACGCGGGCGCCCAGGCGCTCTTTGTTACAAGGCCCGTTGCCATTCACCGTGGCCCAAAACTCGTCCCAGTCGATCTGGCCGTAGTCGTGTTGACCACGCACCTCGTTCCACTTCAGGTCTGGGTCGGGTAGGGTCACGCCCAGCACCTTGGCTTGCGGCACGGTCGCGTCGACAAACTTTTGACGCAGGTCGTCGTTGCTGATGCGCTTGATGCCCCAGCGCATGCCTTGCGCGCTGTTGGGACTGTCGGCATCAGGCGGGCCAAACATGGCCAGGCACTTCCACCACCAGCGGT
>CAJBLW010000227.1 GCA_903953985.1 uncultured Burkholderiales bacterium | reverse complement strand
TTTTTCAAGTGCGATGGCGACTGAATCCATTCCAGCAAAGCATCCATGGTGGGCCTGAAAAGGTGATTGACAGACCTGCAATTTACCGTCATTTCGAAAAACGTCAAGTAAAATTGACACATTATTTCAATTTTAAAAAAATCCATCCGATCATAAAGACGCTTAGATCGCCTTCTCCAGAGGTGAACCGTTTAAAAATTTCAAATAATCCGATTTCAGGCCCCAACAACACTCTTCGCTTCAAACGCCAGTGTGTCAATTAAACTTGACATTCAATCTTGGTTTTTAGATGATGTGCCTTCCGCAATACCTCTGAACACTTTCATGGCCTCTACGTTTCCCTTTGCAGCCATCGTCGGACAAGACGAAATGACCTTGGCCATCCAAGTGGTGGCCATTGATCCTTCTGTGGGTGGCGTTTTGGTTTTGGGTGATCGGGGCACGGGAAAATCCACTGCAGTGCGGGCATTGGCCGACTTGCTTCCCCCAATTCAAGTGGTCAAAGGCTGTCCCTACAAATGCGATCCGACGAAACCAGCCGAGGCTTGCCCTGTTTGTGCGCCCCCCGCCAACATTCAACCGGCCAAGGCCACCAAACGAATTTCTGAGACACGCCCCGTGAGCGTGGTGGACCTGCCCTTGGGGGCCACCGAAGACCGCATCGTGGGTGCACTGGACTTAGAGAAAGCCTTGTCGCAAGGCATTAAAGAGTTTTCGCCCGGTTTGCTGGCGCAAGCCCATCGGGGATTTTTGTACATCGATGAGGTGAATTTACTGGACGACCACTTGGTGGATTTGTTGATCGACGTGGCTGCTTCGGGTGAAAACCTGGTGGAGCGCGAAGGCCTCTCCATTCGCCACCCGGCCCGCTTTGTGTTGGTGGGCAGCGGCAACCCCGAAGAAGGCGAACTTCGCCCGCAGTTGCTGGACCGTTTTGGTCTTTCGGTCAATGTCAAGACACCCCAAGACGTGGCCTTGCGGGTCGAGGTCATCAAACGCCGAGATGCCTTCGACAAAGACCCCGTGGCTTACAAAGCCCAATGGCAATCGGAAAACAACAAGCTGCAAAAGCGCATCGTGAAAGCCAGAAAAGCACTGGCGACGGTGGTGGTTGACGATGACATGCTCACCTTGTGCGCTCGGCTGTGCCAACAACTGGGCACCGATGGCCTGCGTGCCGAATTGACGCTGTTGCGGGCCACGCGGGCGCTGGCGGCCATGCAGGGGGACAAAGCGGTTCAACCGAAACACCTGAAAACCATTGCCCCCCTGGCCTTGCGCCATCGCCTGCGCCGCAACCCTCTGGATGACACCGATTCAGGCGAACGCGTGCAAAGATGCCTGCAAGACATTTTGGCGTCCTGAGGGCCCAACATGTCCAACGCGCTGCAAGATCTGGAAACCTGGAACGATGCCCTGACCGCGTTGCAATTGCTGCAAATTGACCCCCACGGCTTTGGCGGTGTGTGGCTTCGAGCCCCCTTCGGCCCTGTGCGCGATCAATGGCTGCGACAGCTTGCCAACACAAAGATGAACACCGTCAAGCTGCCAGGCAATGTCGATTTGGAACGCTTGTTGGGAGGCATCGATTTGTCGCTCACGCTGCAAACCGGTCAGTTGCACCTGCAATCGGGTTTACTGGCACAGGCTCACCAGGGCTTGGTTTGCATCAGCATGGCGGAGCGCTTTCCTGCGTCCTTGATGGCCCCATTGACGCAAGCCATGGACACCCAAAGCTTGCCACCGCTGCGCATGAACGACAGCGCGAGTCCACCCGTTCAGAGCACCTTTGGTGTCGTAGCCTTGGACGAGTCCATGGGCGAAGATCTGCCCATCAGCCCGGCGCTACAAGAACGCCTGGGACTTTGGCTGAACCTGCAAGAACTGCCCCCCTCCGCGGTCTCTGATCTGGCCTTTGCGTTACAAGACAACGACAGCGATGAAGGTGCTGTCAATGCCGTTTTACCGGCACAGTCCTTGGCCGAAATGCGCCCATTGCTTCAGCGCATGCAGTTCAACGATGAGCAGGCCACGGCCATCTGCGCCACCGCCATGGCGCTTGGCATCGACTCCTTGCGTGTGCCCAGCTTGGCGCTGAGGGTGGCTTGCGTCCACGCCGCCTTGCATTTGCGAAGCGAAGTGGTGCAAGCAGATTTGGCATTTGCCACCCGCGCTGTCTTGGCCCCTCGGGCAACCCAATGGCCAACACCCCCCGACAACGCTTCAGACCCCACAGAGCCCACACCCCAAGAACCTCAGCCCGAAGCGGCATCAGAGTCGGCGGCGGAGCCAGAAACTCAAGCGGAACAGCCCCCTCCACAGGACAACTCGCCACCGCCCACCGATTCGCCCGAGCCCCCTCCCCCCGACGACAACGAGCAGGACAGCGACGAGGTGAAAGACCCCAGCCCGCAGGATCTGGAAGAGCTGCTGATTGCGGCAGCGCTGGCAAGTTTGCCTGCCAATATTTTGGAGCGCCTGATGACCAAGACAGGCAGCAATACAGGCCAAAGCTCGGGGCGCAGCGGCACAGTGCGATCGGGCATGCAGCGCGGCAGGCCCCTGCCCCCTCGGCCGGGCCGACCGGGCGGGCTCGCACGACTGCACGTTTTGGCCACCTTGCGTGCTGCTGCGCCCAAGCAGCGCTTGAGAAACGGCACCCATTCAGCGCGCGTGGCCATTCGTGCAGAAGACTTTCATGTCCACCGGTACCAACAAAACAGCTCCAGCTGCCTGATCTTGGCCCTGGACGCTTCCGGCTCGGCCGCACTGCAACGCCTGGCGGAAGCCAAAGGGGCGGTCGAGCTGCTCTTGCAACAATCCTACGCCCGCCGCGACAGCGTGTGCATCGTGGCGTTCAGAGGCGCGCAAGCCCAATTGCTGTTGCCCATGACGCGCTCATTAGTGCGCGCCAAGCGGGCCATGACGGGACTGCCCGGCGGTGGCGGCACGCCTTTGGCTTTGGCACTGAAAATGGCCTGCGAACAAGCCCAGCAGTTGCACAGGCAAGGGGTGACCCCCCTCTTGGTGGTCTTGAGTGACGGCCGCGCCAACATTTCATTGGCCGGCGTGGGCGGGCGGGCGCAAGCCCAAGCCGATGCGGTTCAGTGGGCGACGCAGTGGCGGCTCACTGGGCACCGGTCCATGTGGATAGACACCTCGGTTAAACCCGATGCGCAAGTGCAAAACATGGCCAGCACCATGGGGGGCCATTACCTGCCCATGCCGCAGGTTCAAGCGCAACGGATGGCCTTGGCGATGGACAATTTGAGACGACTTTGAGCGCATGATGTACGAGCGGTTTTACCCCACCATGGACTGGGCCGAACATCGACACGCTTGGCCCCATTCTGAGCAGAGCCATTTTGTCAACGCGGGTGGCATTCGATGGCATGTTCAGCGCATGGGGGATGGACCCGTACTGTTGCTCTTGCACGGCACAGGCTCGGGCAGTTTCAGTTGGCGTGGACTGATGCCCTTGCTGAGCCAACACTTTCAAGTCATTGCGCCAGATTTGCCCGGTCACGCCTTCACCAGCAGAGGGGCCGGCGACAGTCTGTCATTGCACGGCATGGCCGAAGGGCTCAGGACTTTGATGCTGCAAATGGACATCACGCCCACCGTGATCGCAGGCCACTCCGCGGGTGCGGCCATTGCCGCCCACATGGTCTTGCACCAAGGCGCGCTGGCGCACACCCATTTGATCGGCTTGAACCCGGCTTGGCTGCCCATTCCCGGACTGCCTTCTTGGGTGTTTGGCCCCGCCGCCAAATTGGCAGCCCTCAACCCCCTGTCTGGCTGGGCCGCGGCCAAATTAGCCAACCGGCCCGCCCTGTTGGCCAAATCGATGGAACAAACGGGCTCACAACTGGACGAGGAAGGCATGTCACTTTACCGGCGTGTCTTCGGTCACCCAGGCCATGTGCACAGTGTGCTGGCCATGATGGCCGCTTGGAAACTGCAAGCTTTGTCCAGCACCCTTCACCGCATCGCCAACCCGGTGTCGATTTTGGTCGGCTCGGCCGATAAAACGGTACCGCCCCAACTGGCGCAACAAGCCTGCAGCTTGATGCCACACGTCAAACTGCATCTGCAGCACCACTTGGGCCACTTGGCGCACGAAGAAGACCCGCAGGGCACAGCCGCCCTGATTTTCAAAGACTGCGGTCAGCCTTGGGCACAAAACCCTTGAGGAAAAACAACAACTCGAGGGGGTTGTTGGAGATGGCATCGGCACCGAACATTTGTGGCACGCTATTCACCAGCATGAAAATAGGCGCGCCCAAGAGCAGCCTGACCTGAGGGTGGCCCAAGTTTTTCTTGCGCCCTCCGTCATCGACCCATCAGGTTTTGGCCAGCCCCAGCAAATGGGCGGTGTCCTTCAGGAAAATCCGCAGGTGCGCCATGGGATCCCTGCGGGTCAGCTCTTTGTTCATGTAGGACTCAAAGGTGAGCCGCTGCACGTCTTTGTCCTCGCAAATTTTCACGAATTTCTCACGACGTTTGTCATTTTGGTACCAAAAATACTGCATCATGCCAAGAATCCAAAACACTTTCCCATGCTGTTTCATGAAGCGCTGACGGCCTTTTTTGAGGCACTTGGGGTCGCCTGTTTTCAAAGCCATGTGCGCTGCATGCGCCATGGTGCGCGCGCAATCCATGGCGTAATAAATACCCTCTCCTGAGGAGGGCGCCACCACCCCCGCTGCATCGCCGATCACCAGCACATCGCGGCCGTTATCCCAATGCGGCAAGGGCTTCAAAGGAATCGGTGCCCCTTCACGACGCAGTGTGGGCATGTCGGCAAGCCCGGCTGCTTTTCTCAGGTGGCCTGTTGCACCGCGCAAAGAAAAACCCTTGTCGGCACTGCCCGTGCCCACGCTCATGGTTTTGCCATGCGGAAATACCCAACCATAAAAGTCTGGTGAAACTTCGCCCTGGTAGTAAACATCACAGCGCTCGCCATCGTGCGATTGTTTTTCCAACGGTGCTTGAATGATCTCGTGGTAGGCGAACACATACTTGGTGCGATCGGACAATGGGATTTGTTGTCTCGCCACTTCAGAGCGCGCCCCATCGGCACCGATGACCATTCGGGCGCTGACCTTGACCGGTTTGGATGGCTCAATGGCCGCATGCTCCTTGCCTGAGACGGGTGTGTACTGGACCCACAAAGTGCCTTCGGCATCGTGCTCAACTTTGTCAAAAATGGCCTGCTGGCGAATCGCGCCCGATTGCGCCGCACGCACGCGCAAAAATTCATCAAAATCTTGCCTGTCCACCATGCCCACATAACCGTTGTCAATGTGCATGTCGACTTGCTTGTCGGCGGGCGAGATCATGCGGGCACATTTGATTTTGGCCACCAGCAAATGGTCGGGAATATCAAAGTCCTTGATCAAGCGAGGGGGGATCGCACCCCCACAAGGCTTGGGGCGCCCTTGCCTGTCCAGCAACAAGACGCGCCAACCCTCGCTCGACAAATCATGTGCAGCGGTGGCACCAGAGGGGCCGCCCCCAACGACGACGAAATCAAAATCAGTTGCTGTCATGTGG
>CAJBLW010000226.1 GCA_903953985.1 uncultured Burkholderiales bacterium | reverse complement strand
TCAAACCAACATGATGGCGCGTGCGCGTGCGGCGGGCGGTAAGCTCAGCGTGTCGAACAGCCATCTGACTTTGTCCGTGACCCACCCCGGCACGCTGGTGAAGTTGGTTGTGCCGCTGCAAAAAATGGGTGCTGTGTGATCCACCAGCTGGCCGACCAGTATCTGGTGATGGAGCGGGGTAAGGTGATCTTGCCGCCACACTGCACCAGGCTTAATCCGGCAAGGAGTGCCGCGTTGACAATAACCCCTTGTTCCGCACTCACCCGCCCTGCCCCATGAACACAGCCCCCCTGCTGACCGACTTGCCCGCGCTCAATGCTGAGGAGTGCGCTTTTTGGACGGCACAGGTGTTGGCGTTGCGGCCGCACTGGACTCGGCGGGATGCGCAACTGCCCTTTTACACCTTGGGCCTGGCGGCCTACCTGGATGCGGTCAAGGGCGACCCACTGCTGGGTGGCCAACAGGCCTACCACCACAAGCTGCTGCGCCAAGAAAACAACCGTCTGCTGCACACCCACTTTGCCCCATTGCTTGAGCGCTGCTGCGAGGTGTTGGCGCAGTGGACGGGTCAGCCTGCTGCCTGTGTCGGCGAGCAGGCGGCCTTGCCCGGCTTTCACATCCACATGCCGCACCCCGTGTTTGCACAAGCGGTGGCCAGCAGGCATGTGGACCTGCAGTTCAAGCAGGTCTTTGGCTTGGCCCAACCCGACCCGGGCCAGGTGCTCACGCTGACCCTGCCCGTGTCCATGCCCGCAGGCGCAGGCTTGAACTTGTGGCCGGCGCCGGAGCCTGTGTTTCACCCCTACCAGCTCGGGCAGATGATGCTGCACAGTGGCTTAGTGCCGCACCAGGCAGTGCTGCACCCTAGCAGCGAGCCGGTGCCGCGCATCATGCTGCAGTGCCACGCGCTCTTGCAGCGCGGGGCCTGGGGTATTTACTGGTGACGCATTTGCGCTGAATCTTTGAACACCATGAACAACCAAATCATCCCCACCGAAGAGCCCTCGTTTTGGGACCACTTATTGCACCAAGTGCCTTGGGCGCTGGATGTGCTGGCCAAGGCGGCCGACATACGTGAAGAAGTGCTGAACTTCATCCCGCAGTTTCGGCCCTTCATGCCCTACCCCAAGTACGCCAACCTGTACAACAACACTTGGGACGCGTTTCCCCTGTCTGTGTTCCAGGGCGAGCACATCGAGATGTCCAAGGACCAACTGGCCATCAACATCGCCCCGCTGGTGGCCATGTTCCGCAGCAAACTGCCGGTGAGCTCGAGCACCATCGCACCGCTAGAGAGCGAGGGGCATTTGCGCAATGTATTTGTCAGCCGCTTGATCCCCGGCTCGGTGATCAACCCGCACCGGGGCTGGACACCGGATTACCTGCGCATTCACCTGTGCCTGGCGGAAGACCCGGGCTGCCGCATCACTGTGGGGCCGGTCACGCGGACCTGGAAAACCGGTCAGTTGTTGGCCTTCAAAGACGGCGGAGCACACCTGCACAGCGTTGTCCATGAAGGCACGCACGAGCGCATCATCTTGTCTTACGATCTCAGTTTGAACTACCTCAAACCCTTCATCCCGGCCCTGAGCTGAGCGGGTAGCGCGGCCACTCGCGCTGGCGCTCAAACAGAGCATCGTGTGGCCGGCGCCGGCGTATGCCTTGCAACACCCGGTTGTGCTCAAATTTCTCTCGCGTGAGCGCAATTTGCAACAGATCCTCATAGCTTTGCTGCGCATCGTTCCAAACCGCCTGGCGCAGCAAGCCCTCGCGCTCAAAGCCCAACCGTTCTTGCTGCTCGGCCACCTCTTGGTTGCTGCCGTAAATCAGGCCCACTGCCTTGTTCAAGCCCAGGCAATGGAAGGCAAACATCAAGGTGGCGCAGTAGACGTCGCCCACCAGCACAGAAATATCGTGTCCGGGCAACAGACCCATGATCTGCTCGGCCGTTCGGTTGCGAAAATTGATGTTCACAAACATGGCCAGGCCTATGGGCTGATCGCCCTTGAACACCACCCACTGAATGCTGCGGCTGTCGGGCAGCAAGGCGGTGTGGTCCTGGGTCAAGATGTGCAGCAGGTCACGGGCCGTGAGATGTTCGGGGATGTGTTTGAGCTTGGCTGCAAACGCTTTGTTGAGCACCACCGACCAAACAAACTCAAAGTGCTCAGGCGTGCGCCGCTCCAACCGAATGCCGCCAAACTCCAGCGGCTGCCACCACTGCGGGTCATGCCAGTCCAGCAGCTCTTGCACGCCCGCATGACCGGGGTGGCGCAGTCGCAGCATGTGCAGCGCTTGGCGGGCGTCATCCAGGCCTTTTTGCAGACGCAATCGGGCCAGCCAGTCGCGTACCTGAGGCATGTCAGGGGCGACGGTGGTCTCAAAAGCCTCGCTCATTCGGCACCGTTCGGTGCAGGCTGAGGTTTTTGCGCCAACTCAGGCGGCGACTGGGACACGCTTTGGCGCAGCAAGGCCGAGTCCAGACGCTGGCCAATCTGGTCGCGCGAAATTTTCATCACGTTCATGCGCAGGGCCAATTGCTCGAGCTCAGCGTCTATGAAGGCCAGGTATCGCAGGTGGCCCTTGGCTTCTTCATCCAGTGTGTCGAACTCGTAGGCCAGACCGTTGATTTTGATGAGCGGCATGATGGATTTTCGGGGTTAGGGTTATTCAGAAAAGGACAGCTGGCTGGCGGTTTTACGCTCTCGCTCAGCCAAGCGCTTGCGCTGAGAGGCCGCCTTCGACTGTGTGATGATTTGGGCACACCACACCAAGCGGGGCAGCACCCAGCGGTTGAGCAAGAGCGGTGTGAGCACAGGCACCAAGCGCACATAAAGCTTGCCCAGGCCCTGCACCAACAGCTCGTCATAAAGGCACACAAAGCCGACGGCAGCACCGGGCGCACCCTGCCGACCCGAGCGGCCATAGAGCTGCCACTCGATGCGGCTGGCCTCGTGGGGCTCGAACATCAACACCTGCAAGCCGCCTTGAGCCGCCACCTCAGGCGGCACCATGATGTCGGTACCACGCCCAGCCATATTGGTCGACACCGTCACCGCGCCCCACTGGCCAGCGCGCTCGACAATGCGCGCCTCCTCAGCATGGTGCTTGGCATTGAGCACCTGGTGAGGCACATGGCGCAAAGCCAGCACCTGCGCCAGGCGCTCGGTGTCGGCCAATTTGCGTGTGCCCACCAGCACCGGCAGACCCCGCTCGTTGCAAGCCAGCAATTCGTCGATCAAGACCTGCATGCGCTGCTCAGGTTTGGCAAAAGGACGCCAAGGCGCAATGCGCAAACGGCTGGGCACACGCGGGGCCACCGCCACCACCTCCACGCCATAGGTCTGGCGCAGTTCACCATGAATGCCTTGCAAGGTGCCGCTGGCGCCACACAGACGGTGGTAGCGGTTGAAGAAAACCTGGAAAGTCATGCGCGCCGATGTTTTGGGCGGGCTGCTCAGCTCCAGCCCCTCCATGGCCTCAATGGCCTGGTGGATGCCGTGGCTCCAGGAGCGCCCGGCCATGACGCGGCCGCTTTTCTCATCGATGATGACCACCTTGCCGTCTTCGTCAACGAGGTAGTGGCGGTCGCGCAAATACACATACTTGGCCATGATGGACAGCGACACCATGCCTTGCGATCGCTCAGGAAATCGCCAGAACGGCGGCAACATGAAGGCCATGTCATCAATGCGCTTTTTGCCCGCCTCGGTGTAGCGTATATCGGTCACGGGCTCGGTCTTGACCACGTAGTCCACATCGGCCTGCAGGTTCTCAAAAATCTTCTTGCCCGCCAGCACAGCCTCGACCAGCATGGGGTTGTCGTCGGCCGACGAAATGATGAGCGGTGTGGTGGCCTCGTCAATCAGCACGCTGTCGGCCTCGTCCACAATCGCCACCCACAGCCCGCGCCCGACCGGGCGCGACTGCTGGCCGCTGCGCTTCATCTCCCACAAGCGCCGGCCCATGGGGTCTTTGGCGCCGCCTAGCAGCAAATCGTCGCGCAGGTGATCGGCCAGCAATTGCTTACCGGTGGCGTACACCACCTCGGCGGCATAGCCTGCGGCCAGGGCCTCGGGCGGGGTGTCACTGGTCACAGCCACCGCCCGCCAGCCGGCCAGGGCCAAGAGCGGGGCCATCAACTCGGCGTCACGCGCGGCCAGGTAGTCGTTGGAGGTGATCACATGGCAGGGTCGGCCAGCGCTGGCATAAAGTGCCGCCGTGAGACCAATGGCCAAGGTTTTGCCCTCCCCGGGGGCCAGTTGCACCAGGTGGCCGTTGTGCATTTCCAATGCGGCGCGAATTTGCGTGTCATGGGCTTTCAGACCCAGCACCCGCTGAGCACTGGCGCACCACAGTCCCAGCAGTTGGGCGCGCAGCTCAAACCATGCACGCCTTTCAGGTCCAGCCTCGGGAACGAGAGGGCCCGCAAAGCGCAGGCGCTGCGACAGTTGCTTGAGCGCTTCTGGCAGCGCCAGCTCTGACAGGCCTTGCGCTTGCTCGGCGCTGCGCTTGACGCGCTGCACATCGGCCTCGGTTTGCTGGCTGGCCGCACCGCTCAGTCGCCGAAAACGCTCGCGCCAAATGGGCAGCCAAGCCCGCTCGGCCAACATTCCCCGGGGCGGGTGCCATGCTTCTCGGCGAAGACCATCTTCTGGATTCATGCCAAGCTCATCCCAGTCGATAGCGCTTTTGCACCAGCTGACGCAGCGACTCGTCAATGCGGTCATACAAAGAGCGTGGCGGCAGCGTCAGGCGCAGCAGGCCGCGCATGCCGTGGGCCAGCACCACATCGGCCGCGGAGTCGGGCTTGAGGGTCAGGCGCACTTCAAAAAACTCTTCGGCGGCTTTTTCGCCCTTGGCGTCTTGGTTGGACACCGCCAAGTCGCCACCGCCCAGCCAACCCAGCGCGGCCGAGGGCAGGCGGTCGAGCTGGTAGGGCAACAGCACCACGCGTTCGACCTCAATCAAACGATCGGCCTGCCCCAGCACGCGCAAATTGATCTCGCCCACGGGCGAGGCAAACAACTCGCGGGCGGACTCTTGTGAGACCACGGCCACAAATTGAAAACCTTGGGAGGGGTCCAACACATGGCCGACCTCGGTGCCCTGGCCCAGCCAAGCGCCTTGGCGCTCTGCCCCATCGAGCGCCACATAGCGGCCCTCGTGCGGGGCGCGCAGCACGGCTTTGTCAAGCCTGCTTTTGAGTTCAAGCAGCCGCTGCTCCTTGGCCAGACGCTGCTCGACCAAGGGCTGCAAGTCCACTGACTGGCGCGTGAGTGACGCACGCTCCATGGCCAGCAGCTCATCTCGCTCGCGCAGGGTCTGCTCCATGTCCAGCTTGAGCGTCGTATCGTCAAACCACATCAGCGGGGTGCCCGCCGCCACAGTCTGGCCTTGACCGAGCACGGCGCGCTGCAAGCGCCCATCGAGCGGCGCATACAAGCCCGAAAAACGGCTCATTTGCACCACGCCCTGGGCCGTGATGGAGTGCGGCCAAGACACGGCAAACACCAACAGCGCCATGGCCCCCAACAAGCCACCCGCCCCGCCCCAAGCGCGCCAGCGGTGGGCCTGCACCTGCGAGCCGAACAGATGCTTGAGCCCCTTCCAGGCCGGCGCCCAAAGCAGCATGTAAAGCGTGAGAACCAGCATCAACAGGCCCAGGCCCATCCACATGTCCATCACAAACAGCACGATGGCATACGACACGATCAGTCGGTACACCAAACTCACCGGCGCATAAAGCAAGAACCATTTGCGCTCGCTGGGCACATCCACTGGCGAGCGCGCCGCATGGCTGCCCAGCAGGTA
>CAJBLW010000225.1 GCA_903953985.1 uncultured Burkholderiales bacterium | reverse complement strand
GGGTGAATCGTCAATGACACCTTGTGCACCGCGTGCGCCCGATCACTGCCCGCAGGCAGCGTCACCGAGAGTTGGCGGATTGACAAGACCGGTTCAGGGGATGCTGTGCTCATCATGCCCCCCTCTTTGCAAACTTGGGATCAAGCACGTCGCGCAAACCATCCCCCAACAAATTCACGGCCAGCACCGTGGGCACCAAAAACAAGGCGGGGTAAAGCACGTTGCCAGGGTACTGGCTGAACTGCACACGCCCCTCGGCCATGATGTTGCCCCAGGTCGGGATGTCCGGCGGCAAGCCCAGACCCAGAAAACTCAAAATCGCCTCGGTCAGCACCGCAGAGGCAGCCACAAAGGTGCCCTGCACGATCAAGGGGGCCAAGGCATTGGGCAAGATGTGACGCCACAGGATCACGGACGTGGGCGTGGCCAGCGCTCGGGCCGCCTCCACAAAAGGCTCTTCTCGCAAACTCAAGACCAAAGAGCGCACCAAGCGCGTCACACGCGGCACCTCGGGGATGGCGATGGCCACCACCACCGTCCACACTTGCGCGCCCAATGCCGCTACCAGCGCAATGGCCAGCAAGATGGCAGGAATGGCCATCAGGCCATCCATGAAACGCATGAGCACCGCATCGACTTGCCGAAAGTACCCCGCCATCATGCCCAAAAATCCGCCCAGCGCCAGCGCCAGCGCGGCGGTGAATCCCCCCACCAGCAAAGACACTTGTGCCCCGTAAACCACGCGGCTGTAAAGGTCACGGCCAAAGCTGTCGGTGCCCAGCCAAAAGGTGTGGGCCACCGTGCTGCCGTCGACCAAGGTGAAGTCACCCTTGAGGCCCGCAGGTTTGTTGATAAAGTTGGAGTCCATGGCGGCCGGGTCCAAGGTGCCCAGCCAGGGCGCCAGCAAGGACACCAAGACCATGAACCCGAGCACCACGGCACCAAACCGGATCGAGCCGTTGGCCCATAAACGCTGAGAGACTGACATCAGTAACGGATCCTCGGATCAAGAAAGAGGTAGCTCAAATCGACCATGAGGTTGATGAACACGTAGGCGCAGGAAAACAACAGGACCAGCCCCTGAATCACCGGGAAATCGCGGTTGAGCACCGCATCTACGGTGAGCATGCCCAGACCGGGAATGGCGTACACCGTCTCGGTCACCACCACACCACCAATGAGCAAGGCCACGCCAATGCCGATCACGGTGACAATGGGTACGGCCGCATTGGCCAGCGCGTGGCGCAGCAGCACAACTTGCTCGGTCAATCCCTTGGCCCGTGCCGTACGGATGTAGTCTTCGGTCAACGCCTCGGACACGCTGGCCCGAGTAACCCGCGCAATCAGCGCCACATAAATCATGGCCAACGTCATCCAGGGCAGGATCAATTGCCGCATCCAATCCCACATCCCGACACTGCGCGGCCCGAACAAGGTCTTGTAGCCCTGCACCGGAAGCCAGTCCAAGCGAATGGCAAACAAGTAAATGAGCATGTAGCCAACCACAAACACCGGCACCGAAAATCCGGCCACCGAAAACCCGGACAGGATTTTGTCAAGCCAGCCCCCCATGCGCCAGGCCGCGATGGTCCCCAGCGGAATGGCCACGGCAATGGCCAGCACCAAGGTGCCCGCCGCCAGGGACAGGGTCGGTTCGATGCGCTGCCCGATCAGCTCGGTGACGGGTTTGTTCAGGTAATACGAATACCCCAGATCGCCCTGAAACACCCGCCCGATCCAGATGAAGTATTGGGAAACGATGGAGCGATCCAGTCCCAACTGTTCGCGGATGCGGTTGATGTCGTCGTTGGTGGCGCTGTTGCCGGCAATGACCGCCGCCGGGTCACCAGGGGCCAACCTCAGGATGAGGAAAACCACCAGCGACACGACGAGCAGGACCGGCAGCACCGCCAGCAGGCGGCGCAGGACGAATTGAAACATCGCTCAGGACCTGATCAGTTTTTCTTGAGGTTCCACATGGCCGGGATGCCGGGTGTTTCCAAAAGGCCACTCACATTGCTGCGAAGCACCGTGGGCGAGCGGTATTGGCCCAAAGGTGCGTGGGTGGCTGTTTCAAAGGCCACGGCCTGAATCTGGCTGGCCAGTTTCTTTTTCTCATCGGTGGAGGCTGCACGGGCAAAACTGGCCTTCAATGTCTCAAGGCGCGGCTCGTTTTGCCAGCCGAACCAGCCGGTGTCGCCTTTGGCGTTCAGCATGGCCATGGCCAGCGGGTTGGAGATGTCGCCGGCCGTCCAAGCGGTCAAAAAGGCGTTCCAACCACCCGCCGCAGGCGCGTCTTTCTTGGCGCGGCGGGCCACCAAAGAGGCCCAGTCCATTTGCTGGAAGTCCACCTTAAAACCTGCGGCTTCGAGTTGTTGCTTGGCCACCAACGGGATTTTGGCGATCGAGGCCAAATCGGTCGGGCGCATCAAGAGCACGGGGGTGTTGTCGTAACCCGCTTCTTTCAGCATTTCGCGGGCTTTGGCCGCGTTGGCAACGCCCGTGAAATAACCAGTGTTTTCATCAGCATAGGTCGTGCCGCACGGGAAAATGCTTCGGCAAACTTTCTGCAACTCGGGAATGCCGATTTGCGTGTTGAGAACGGCCTGCTGACCCATGGCCACCATGGCCGCTTGGCGAATCTTGGGGTTGTCGAAAGGCTTGTGCAAGTGGTTGAAGCGCATGATGAACTGCAAGCCCGCTGGAGAGAAGTCATCGACCTTCAGACCCTCGGTCTTCTTCAGGGTTTCATACTGCTCAAAACTGGGCTGCTCGACCATGTCCACTTCACCCGCCTTGATGGCGTTGAACTGGGTTTGCGGGTCGCGGATGATGACCCACTCCACACGGTCAAAGTTGACCGGGCGGCCACCGGCCATGCCGCTGGGCGCTTCGGTGCGGGATTTGTATTTGGCATTGCGTGTGTACACCGCGAGCGCACCAGGCTTGAATTCATCGGCTTTGAAGATGAAGGGCCCCGAACCAATGT
>CAJBLW010000224.1 GCA_903953985.1 uncultured Burkholderiales bacterium | reverse complement strand
GGTGGATTGGCTGCCGCCATACGTTTGAGCGTCAAAGGTTATCGCGTTCAGATGTTGGAAAAACTCGATGCACCGGGTGGCCGCGCTTATGTGCACAAGCAAGATGGTTTTACCTTTGACGCGGGCCCCACCATCATCACCTTGCCGCACCTCATCGCCGAGCTGTTCACGCTGTGTGGTCGAGAGATGAAAGACCACGTTGATCTGCGCTTGATGGCTCCTTTCTATCGCATCCGTTTTGACGATGGGACTCACTTTGACTACAGCAACAACGACGAACAGATGCTGGAACAAATTGCCAAGTTCAGCCCTGAAGATGTGCAAGGTTTCAAGAACCTGATGGTGGCTTCTGAGAAGTGTTTCCAGCTAGGTTTTGTCGAGCTGGGCATGGTGCCCTTTGAAACCATTGGCGATGTGATCAAGGCCATGCCCAATTTGGCCCGCATGCAAGCTTGGCGCTCCATTTACAGCTTGGTGGCTCAGCACATCAAGCACCCCAAATTGCGCATCGTCATGAGCTTTCACCCCTTGCTCATTGGCGGCAATCCTTATTCAGTCACTTGCGTCTATTCCCTCATCCATTCATTAGAGCGCCGCTGGGGCGTTCACTCTGCCATGGGCGGCACTGGCGCCATTGTGAATGAATTGGTCAAGTTGCTCGATGAACGCCAAGTTCCCATTCGCTTCAACGCGCCCGTCACACGCATCCGTGTAGAGGACGGTCGTGCCAAAGGCGTCGAGTTGGCCAACGGTGAGTACTTGCCGGCCGACATTGTGGTGAGCAACGGCGATGCTTCTTGGACTTACCGCCACCTCATCGAACCACAGCACCGCAAGCATTGGACCGACAAACGGATTGCCAAAGGCAAGTATTCGTCGGGCTTGTTTGTTTGGTATTTCGGCACGGATCGAAAGTACGAAGATGTGCCCCACCACATGATGGTGTTAGGCCCTCGCTACAAAGGCTTGCTGCAAGATATTTTCAAAAACCACAAGCTTTCCAAAGATTTCAGTTTGTATTTGTATCGTCCAACGGCCACCGACCCTTCTTTGGCGCCAGAGGGCTGCGACAGTTTTTATGCACTCTCGGTGGTCCCCAACTTGAGCAGTGAGACCGATTGGCCTGCCATCACTGAGCAGTACCGCGATGCCATTGCCACCGTGCTGCAAGAAAGTGTGTTGCCCGATCTGAAGCAGCATGTGGTGTCGTCCAAAGTCACCACGCCGCAAGATTTCCAAGACCGCTTGTGGTCTTACAAAGGGGCAGGTTTTGGTCTCGAGCCCATCTTGGTTCAAAGTGCATGGTTCAGGCCGCACAACAGATGCCAAGATGTAGAAGGTTTATTCATGGTAGGTGCCAGCAGCCAGCCCGGTGCAGGCGTGCCCAGTGTCTTGATGTCCGCAAAAATGCTTGAACAGGTGGTCCCCGATGTCAAATCATTTGTCTGATGCAAGTTTGAAATCAGCCCCGGTGTCTTTGCCTTATGACTTAGAGGCTTGCACAGAACTGATGCGCGGGGGTTCTAAATCTTTTTTTGCAGCCTCCAGGTTGCTGCCAGCCCGTTTGCGGCCACCCGCGATTGCGCTCTATGCATTTTGCCGCTTGGCCGACGACGCGATTGACGATGGCGATGACCCGGTTTTGGCCATGGCCGATTTGAAGTCGCGCTTAGCGGCCATCTATGCAGGACGTCCCGGCACCGAAGACGCCGACCGTGCTTTGACTGTGGTGGTTCATCGCTATGGCATTCCCTGTGGCTTGCTGGAGGCCTTGTTGGATGGTTTTTTGTGGGACTCTCAAGGCCGCCGATACGAAACTCTTGCCGATGTGGAAGCCTATGGCGCCAGAGTGGCGGGCACCGTCGGCGCCATGATGTCCATCATCATGGGGGCGAGCACCGACACGGCCATTGCACGCGCAAGCGAGTTGGGCGTGGCCATGCAATTGACCAACATCGCCAGAGACATCGGCGATGACGCACGCATGGGGCGCTTGTACATTCCCCGAGCATGGTTCCGTGAAATTGGCATGGACGCAGATGCTTGGTTGGCCAACCCTGTTTTTGATTCTCGCATTGCGGGTTTCACGCAGCGCTTGTTGTTGCGTGCAGACGCACTGTACCGTCGCGGTGAATTTGGTTTGGCTGAATTGCCCTGGGATTGCCGCCCGGCCATACAGGCCGCTCGTTTGGTCTATTCCGAAATTGGCAAACAATTAGACCGTGAAGGCCTCAACTCTGTGAACCATCGCACGGTGGTTTCAACAGCGCGCAAACTGGCCTTGATTGCCAAAGCGACCGCCGTGGCTGTGAAGGCACCAGCGTTGCCCGATGTCCCTTTGAGTCCCGTACCCGCCATCCATTATTTGGTAGACATCGTGAGCAGCGAGCGGCATTCATTGGCCATCCAAAAGCCTTGGACCGTGCCTTCTCGAAACTTCGATCAACGCGTGGCGTGGATGGTTGATCTTTTCGGCCGCTTGGAGCAACGTGAAAGAGCGGAGCGCTGAACGGCCGTGTCACTGAAAGTCATTGAAGTCCTGGTGCTGCTGATCGCTGGCTTTTTGTTTGTCGCATGGCAATGGCACGATTTGAAAAAAGCCCGGGAAATCACACGCCTGGAAAACGAAAAAAAGGCTCGTGCAGAGCCCGCCCCCGCTTCAAATAAGTCCGTGCAACTGGGCTCAGAACCTCCGAGCACTGAGAAAGGTTCAGATGGAGGTTAATCTGAAAATTTTGCACTTGGTGTGTGCTTGTTTGTTTTTAGGCAATGTGATCATCAGCGGTATCTGGGCCTTGCTGGCCGAACGCACGCGCAACCACACCATCATTGCATTCAGCAACCGATTGGTGTTGATCACCGATGCTTTGTTCACCTTCACAGGTGCCGTGGGCGTGGTGTGGACAGGTCATCTGATGGCCCACTCTTTTGGCGGTGAGGCCAACCAGCTTTGGATTCAATGGTCCTATGTTTTGCTCAGTTTTTCTGGTTTGATTTGGATCGGCGTCTTGGTGCCCATTCAACTCAAACAACGCGCCTTGCTGCGCAAAAGCACCACCTTGGGCGAAGACTACTGGCGTCTGTCACGCATCTGGCAAATTTCGGGTGCGATTGCCACCTTGTTGCCTCTGCCCATTGTTTACCTCATGGTCACCAAAGCTGCTTGAAACAGTCCTTGGCATGACCGCGCCTGAACCCACATTCAAGCCCTTTTGGGGCAAAAGCAAGCACGTGGTGTTGATCACAGGTGCGGCCTCTGGCATCGGTGCGGCCACGGCCTTGGAGGTGATGGCACAAGGCGGTACACCGGTTTTGGTGGATTGTGACGCAGAGCCCTTGGCCGACATGGCGCTGCGCTGTGGTCCCAACACCTTGCATTGTGTGGCCGATGTCACACAACTCGACGCCATGCACGAAGTGGTGGCCCAAACACTGTCGGTACATGGCCAAATCGATGTGGTCTTTGCCAACGCGGGGGTGGCCGCTTTTGGACCTTTGGCTCATGTCGATCCGAACGCTTGGCGTCGATGTATTGAAGTGAATGTTTTTGGTGTTTTCAACACCGTGCGAGCGGCCTTGCCTGCCCTCATGCAGCAGCAAGGCTATGTCTTGATCAATGCCTCCGTGTCTTCGTTTGCCCACCCACCGGTGATGTCGGCCTACGCAGCCAGCAAATCGGCCGTAGAAGCCATGGGCAATTCATGGCGCATTGAGTTGGCAGCGCATCGCGTCGGCGTGGGCGTCTTGCACGCCGGGTGGGTGCGCACCCCCTTGGTCACAGAAGGGGCGTTGCACCCTGGTTTTGTTCGCTTACGCGCCACCATGCCGGGTCCGTTGAACGGCGAATCATCGGCACAAGATGCAGCGCGTGCCATTGTGCGTGCCATGGCCAAGCGAGAGCGAAGGGTGTGGCTGCCCGGGTGGATGCGCATTTTATTTGCATTGCGGGCCCTCTTGCACATGCCTTTTGCGGAACGCCAATTGCTGCGTGCAGCTCCGGAAATTGAAGCCCTTTACTTGGAAGGTTTGGCCTCTGAAGGGGCTTTGGCCTCCAGCTTTGGCCCCCGAGAACGCGAACGAACTCTACAGCGGGCCCGGCAAAAAAGCTGATGCGTTCATGCCCGTCTGGGCATGCGCCAAGGCAACATCCATTGCACCGGCCATGAAACCAACCGGGGAATATCCAAAGACTCATGCACCGCAGTCACTTGCTCAGACTGCCATTGGGTGCGCAGCAATGAACGCACATAAAAAGGGGTGTCTTCCAAGGTGCTGATGATTTCTGGGGGATGACCCGCCTCGCTGGACATGCTGCGGGCAATGCGCCACCCCGATGACGGTAAAGCATGCCGCGGTGGTGCGTCGAAGGCCACGTGGCTTCCATCCGGCGAAAATCTTTGAGCCACCACCCGCCCAGGGCCTGTCAAAGGCCTGACGTCGTAAACCACATTGGTATCGCCCTGGGCCATCTCTGCACGCGCCCAGTCCCAATCTTTGAATCCGTTTTCTACCGGTTCATCGCCTTCGTTGGAATCCATGTAGGCGTGACCGCGCCAACTCAGGCCCGGGCTGCTCATGTCCACCTCGATGCGCGAACAGGGCGCAATCGGACCCCAGCGGTGCCTTCCCGCGTTGTCCAAAGGCGTGACAAAACGACAAAGACCCTCTGGGCGAACGGTCACGCGACCACGCACACGCATGGGCCATGGGACATTAATTTCGTCAATGTCGATCGTCAGGGCTTGGCCATCCCAATGCAAGCTGCTGGGCCCAATGTTGAAATGCTGCGCACTGCGTGAGGTATGCTGACGCCCCCGCTCCGTCATGGTCCAGCGCTTGCCACCTTTTCCATACAGCGCAACGTTCAAGGCGCAGAAATTTTCGGGATCGGCCACACCTTTGCCTTGGCGTCGAGCCCAGGCGTAGTAAGGGGAAAACACACTGCCCACGAAGGCGATGATGGTCAGGCCGTATTGGCCATCATCACTCAGCGCATCGACGTACCACCAGAGATAACCACCCGGCGCGACGGTTTGGTCAAACCGAGGTCCGCCATCAGCGTCGCGGCCGCCAAACGCCCCGACATGGCTGCCATGGGCACGCCCGGCCCCGGGTGCACGCTGCCCCCCGCTGTATACAAGCCCGGTATTTTGCTGCGCGCACTGGGACGCGCAAATGCCGACATCCAACCGTGTGTCGCTTGGCCATAAAGTGCGCCCCCACTGCCTGGAAACAGGTGGGCAAAGTCCTGAGGCAAGGTGCGTACCACTTGCTGGGG
>CAJBLW010000223.1 GCA_903953985.1 uncultured Burkholderiales bacterium | reverse complement strand
TGACGGTGACCACTGTCTTTGTTGATAAAAAACGCAGGCCGCGCGAAAACTGGCCGCGCAGCCCATGGTCTTGTGCGGGTGGGTAAGGGCGGGCCCAGGGTGACGATTTGGGCGTACCCCCGCCGCATGAGGAACCCTGGGCGCGCCATCACCCACCCACACCACACCCGCCAAACTCAGACGATAAAAACTCACGCAACAACCGCAAAACCCACCCCATCAATAGCGGACAATCAACCCTTCAAAAAGCCATCAACCCCCAGTGTCCCCCCACCTCCCCATCTTGCGCGAAGTTTTTGGCTACGACGCCTTTCGCGGCCCACAACAAGCCATCATCGACCACGTGGCCGCTGGGGGCGATGCACTGGTGCTCATGCCCACAGGTGGCGGCAAATCACTGTGTTATCAAATCCCAGCCATTGCGCGCCAGCGGGCTGGCCAAGGCATCACGGTGGTGGTGTCGCCGCTGATTGCGCTGATGCACGACCAGGTCGGTGCGCTGCACGAAGCAGGCGTGAGCGCCGCGTTTCTCAACTCCACCCTCACCAGCGAAGAAGCCAGCGACATCGAACGCCGCCTGTTGCGCGGTGAGATCACCTTGTTGTACGCCGCGCCCGAGCGCGTGACCAATGCACGCTTTCTGGCGCAGATGGACTCGCTGCTCGAGCGCGGGCTGCTCAGCCTGTTTGCGATCGACGAAGCGCATTGTGTGAGCCAGTGGGGCCACGACTTCCGGCCCGAATACCGGGGCCTGTCGGTGCTGCACGAACGCTACCCCAGCGTGCCGCGTGTGGCGCTCACCGCCACGGCCGATGCCCTGACGCGTGCCGACATCGTCGAGCGGCTGCAGCTGGAAAGCGCCGAGCTGTTCATCAGCAGCTTTGACCGCCCCAACATCCGTTACACCATCGTCGAAAAAAAAGAAGCCAGCACCCAGCTGCTGCGTTTCATCGAGCGCGAGCACCCCGAAGAAGCAGGCGTGGTGTATTGTCAGTCGCGCAAGCGGGTCGAAGAGATCGCCGTCATGTTGTGCGAGTCGGGCATCCATGCGTTGCCCTATCACGCGGGTTTGGAAGCAGGCATGCGACAACGCCACCAAAACGAATTTTTGCGCGAAGACGGCGTGGTGATGGTGGCCACCGTGGCCTTTGGGATGGGCATCGACAAGCCAGATGTGCGCTTTGTGGCGCACCTGGACATGCCCAAAAACATCGAAGGCTACTACCAGGAGACAGGTCGTGCCGGGCGCGACGGTCTGGCGTCAGATGCGTGGATGGCTTATGGCTTGCAGGATGTGGTGAACCAGCGCCGCATGATCGACGAAAGCCCGGCGGGCGAAGAATTCAAGCAAGTCATGCGCGGAAAGCTCGATGCTCTGTTGGGTTTGGCAGAGGCCACCGACTGCCGCCGCGTGCGCTTGCTGAGCTATTTTGGCGAGAGTTACGCCAGCCAAAAAGACAGCACGCAAGGCGTTTACATGCCGTATTGCGGCAACTGCGACAACTGCCTGCACCCGCCAGAGGTGTGGGACGGCACCGACGCGGCGCGCAAGCTGCTGTCCACCGTTTTCCGCTGCCACCAGGCCAGCGGGCACAGCTTTGGCGCAGCCCACACCATGGACATCGTGCGCGGCAAAAAAACCGAAAAAGTGGTGCAGCGCGGCCACGAAAGCATCAGCACTTTTGGCCTGGGGGCCGACTACAGCGAGCAGCAACTGCGCGCCGTGATGCGCCAGTTGATCGCCATTGGCGCACTGCATGTGCACACCGAAGAAGGCTTCAGCACCCTGCACCTGACCGAGGGCTCGCGTGCGGTACTTAAAGGCGACGTGCCGGTGCAACTGCGCGAAAGCACCAGCCAGCGCGCCGACAAGCGCACACGCAGCCGCAGCGCTCCATCACCCGCTGCCGCTAACCTGGGGCAAGACGCGATGGTGCGCTACATCAACCTCAAGGCCTGGCGGGCCGAGGTGGCCAAAGAACACAATCTGCCCGCGTATGTGATTTTTCACGACGCCACGCTGGCTGCAATTGCCGAAAGCGCCCCGCAAAGTCTGGGCGACCTGCAAGGCATCAGCGGGTTGGGTGTGAAGAAGCTCGAGGCCTATGGCGCGCAGGTGCTGCGGGTGTGCAACGGGGCGGTTTGATCAC
>CAJBLW010000222.1 GCA_903953985.1 uncultured Burkholderiales bacterium | reverse complement strand
TACCAGTTGACGCACTCGCTGATTGCCATTGGCCGGGGCGAAGTCTGGGGGGTCGGCTTGGGCGGCAGCGTGGAAAAACTGCACTGGTTGCCCGAAGCGCACACCGACTTTTTGTTGGCCGTGATTGGTGAAGAATTTGGCCTGGTGGGCGTGACGCTGGTGATCTGTCTGTTCCTTTGGCTCAGCCGCCGCATCATGGTGATCGGGCGGCAGGCCATTGCGCTGGAAAAAGTCTTTTCCGGTTTGGTCGCCCAAGGTGTTGGCATTTGGATAGGCTTCCAAGCGTTCATCAACATGGGCGTGAATCTTGGGGCTTTACCCACCAAGGGTCTGACCTTGCCGTTGATGAGTTACGGCGGCTCGGCCATCATGATGAACCTGATTGCGATTGCGATCGTCTTGCGCATCGATGCAGAAAACAAGCAAATGATGCGGGGAGGGCGGCCATGACGGACACGCGCAAAACCGCCTTGGTCATGGCGGGTGGCACAGGCGGACACATTTTTCCAGGCTTGGCAGTGGCCGAAGCCTTGCGCGAAGCCGGTTGGCGCGTGCATTGGCTGGGTGCGCCAGACAGCATGGAAAGCCAGTTGGTGCCGCCGCGCGGTTTCGCCTTCGAGCCAGTGGCTTTTGGCGGTGTACGCGGCAAGGGCATTCACACCCTGGCCTTGTTGCCGCTGCGCTTGTTACGCGCTTTTTGGCAAAGTCTGCAGGTGGTGCGACGCGTGCAGCCTGATGTGGTGTTGGGCCTGGGCGGCTACATCTCCTTCCCGGGCGGCATGATGGCCAGCCTGTGGAGCAAGCCTTTGGTGCTGCACGAGCAAAACTCGGTGGCGGGCCTGGCCAACAAGGTGTTGGCGCAATTGGCCGATCGCGTGTTCACCGCTTTCCCCGGGGTCTTCAAGACCGGGCAATGGGTGGGCAATCCCTTGCGCCGCGGCTTCACCGAGCAGGCTACGCCCGCTGAACGCTTTGCCGGACGCAGTGGTCCCTTGCGGGTCTTGGTGGTGGGCGGCAGCCTGGGAGCCAAGGCATTGAACGACATCGTGCCGCTGGCCCTGGCCTTGATGCCCGAGGCCACACGCCCACAGGTCATTCACCAAAGTGGAGCCAAGCAAATTGAAGCGCTTCGGGCCAACTACGCGGCCGCGGGTGTGCACGCCGAGTTGACACCGTTCATCGACGACACGGCCAGCGCCTTCGCACAGGCCGATTTGGTGATCTGCCGCGCAGGTGCCAGCACCGTGACTGAGTTGGCGGCGGTGGGCGCGGCGGCCTTGTTCGTGCCTTTTCCTTTTGCGGTCGACGACCACCAAACCACCAACGCACAGTTTTTGGTAGCCCATGGCGGAGGCTGGTTGGTACCCCAGTCTGAATTGACGGCTCAAAGTCTGGCTGAACGGCTGACGGCCTTGAACCGTGAAACATTGCAGGACGTGGCGCAAAAAGCCCAGGTACAGAAAAAAACAAATGCCACCAGGGAGGTTGTGATGGCTTGTGAGGAGTTGGCGGCATGAAACACGCCATCCGAAAAATTCATTTCATCGGAGTGGGCGGCTCGGGCATGAGCGGCATTGCCGAAGTGTTGCTCAATCTGGGTTACCAGATCTCAGGTTCGGATTTGTCCGACAGCGTCACGCTGCAGCGTCTGGCGGGTTTGGGCATCCACACGCATGTGGGCCACAGCGCAGAAAACGTCAAAGACGCCGATGCCGTGGTCACTTCGACCGCGGTGAAATCTGACAACCCCGAGGTGCAGGCTGCGCGTGCGCGCCATATTCCCATCGTGCCACGGGCTGTCATGCTGGCCGAACTGATGCGCATGAAGCAGGGTGTGGCCATTGCGGGCACTCATGGCAAAACCACCACCACCAGCTTGGTGGCCAGCGTGTTGGCCGAGGCTGGGCTGGACCCGACCTTCGTGATTGGCGGCCGCTTGAACAGCGCCGGTGCCAATGCCAAACTGGGTACGGGTGAGTACATCGTGGTTGAGGCCGATGAGTCTGATGCTTCTTTCTTGAACTTGCTGCCCGTGATGGCGGTGGTGACCAACATCGACGCCGATCACATGGAAACCTATGGGCACGACTTGGCCAAGCTCAAGGCGGCCTTTGTCGAGTTCCTGCACCGCATGCCTTTTTACGGCACGGCCATTGTGTGCTCGGACGATTCTGGCGTTCAGTCCATCGTGGACAACATCGCTCGCCCAGTGACCACTTATGGCCTGAACGAAGGGGCCCAAGTGCGTGCGATCAATGTGCAGGCTCAAAACGGTCAGATGCACTTCATGGTGCAAAGGCGCAACGGCGTGACTTTGCCCGACCTGCCCGTCGTGCTGAATTTGCCCGGCGTGCACAACGTACTCAATGCGTTGGCCGCCATTTCCGTGGCGGTCGAGCTGGGTATCGACGATGGCGCGGTGCAACGCGCATTGGCTCAGTTCAAGGGCGTGGGCCGGCGCTTTCAGCGCTATGGGGAAGTGGCCACGGCCGACGGCCAAGGGCGCTTTACCGTCATCGACGATTACGGGCACCATCCGGTCGAGATGGCGGCCACGCTGGCCGCAGCCCGTGGCGCTTTCCCGGGCCGCCGTTTGGTGCTGGCTTTTCAGCCGCACCGTTACAGCCGCACGCGTGACTGTTTTGAAGATTTCGTCAAGGTCATTGGTCAAGGCTGCGACAGCGTCTTGTTGTCCGAGGTGTACGCCGCAGGCGAGGCGCCCATCGTGGCGGCCGATGGCCGTTCGCTGGCCCGAGCGCTGCGCGTGGCGGGCAAGGTCGAACCCGTGTTTGTTGACCAAATTGCCGACATGCCCCAGGCCGTGATGAACAACGCCCGCGACGGCGATGTGCTGATTTGCATGGGGGCAGGCTCCATTGGTGCAACCCCTGCGCAGTTGGTGGCCTTGGCCGGTCCCGTCAAAGATGCGGCCAAAGAGGTGAACGCATGACACAGAACGTCAAGACGATGAACATGGGCAAAGTGGCTGTGCTGATGGGTGGGCGCTCAGCCGAGCGCGAAGTCTCCCTCATGTCGGGCCAGGGCGTGCTGAAGGCCTTGTTGGCTTCAGGGGTAGACGCCCACGCTTTTGACCCGGCTGAGCGCGCGCTGAGCGAGCTCCAGAAAGAGGGCTTTCAGCGCTGCTTCATCGCCTTGCACGGTCGCTTTGGCGAGGACGGCACGGTACAAGGCGCATTGGAATTGATGGGCATTCCCTACACCGGTTCGGGTGTGATGGCGTCGAGCATCGCCATGGACAAGGTCATGACCAAGC
>CAJBLW010000221.1 GCA_903953985.1 uncultured Burkholderiales bacterium | reverse complement strand
TGCTCGACACCTTTACCACCGCGATCAGCACTATGTGGTGCAAGTTGGTGAGATCATCTTCGTTGACGAATTCTCCGGCCGTCTTATGACGGGCCGCCGTTGGAGTGATGGCTTGCATCAGGCGGTAGAAGCCAAAGAGGGCGTGCAAATCCAGGCCGAAAACCAAACTTTGGCGTCCATCACCTTCCAGAACTATTTCCGCTTGTACAACAAGATCGGTGGCATGACGGGCACGGCCGATACAGAGGCCTATGAGTTCCAGGAAATCTATGGTCTGGAGACCATGGTGATACCGCCGCACCGCAAGAGTCAACGCGAAGACCAGCTGGACCGGGTGTACAAAACCTCGCAAGAACGCTACACCGCGGCCATTGCTGATATCCGCGAGTGCTTTGAGCGAGGCCAGCCGGTGCTGGTGGGCACCACTTCGATCGAAAACTCGGAGCTGATTGCGCAACTGCTGACGCAGCAAAAGCTGCCACACCAGGTGCTCAACGCCAAGCAGCATGCCCGCGAGGCAGACATCGTGGCCCAGGCTGGTCGACCCGGCATGATCACGATCGCCACCAATATGGCCGGTCGAGGCACCGACATCGTACTCGGCGGAAACATTGAAAAAGACGTACAGGCCATAGAAGAAGATGCGAGCATTCCAGAGGGTGTCCGCCATGAAAAAGTGGCCCAGCTGCGTGAGCAGTGGAAAACCGTGCATGAGCAGGTCAAGTCTTTGGGTGGATTGCGCATCATCGCTACAGAGCGTCATGAGTCGCGCCGCATTGACAACCAGCTGCGCGGCCGTTCGGGCCGCCAAGGTGACCCCGGTTCTTCACGCTTTTACCTCAGCCTCGATGACCCGTTGATGCGCATTTTTGCGGGTGACCGTGTGCGCTCCATCATGGACCGGCTGAAGATGCCCGAGGGCGAGGCGATTGAAGCGGGAATCGTCACACGCAGCATCGAAAGTGCCCAGCGCAAGGTGGAGGCGCGCAACTTTGACGTCCGTAAGCAGCTGCTCGAATACGACGATGTGTCCAATGACCAGCGCAAGGTGATTTACCAGCAGCGCAACGACATTCTGGATGCTCAAGACATGCACGCTCAGATCACGGCCCTGCGCGAAGGGTGCTTCACCGATCTGGTGCGCCAGTCTGTCCCGGTCGAATCGGTCGAAGAGCAATGGGATCTGCCGGGTCTGGAAAAAGTGCTGGCTGAAGAATGGAGCATGACACTGGACTTGCAAGGCAAGGTCCAAGCTTCCAGCGCCATTTCGGACGAAGACCTGCTGGAGACGGTCGTGAATGCTGCCCATGCGCAGTTCCAGGCCAAGCTCGACCAAGTGGGGGCCGAGAGTTTTGTGTCCTTTGAACGCATGATCTTGTTGCAGAGCATCGACACCCACTGGCGTGAACACTTGAGCGCCTTGGACTACCTGCGCCAGGGCATCCACTTGCGTGGCTATGCGCAAAAGCAGCCCAAGCAGGAATACAAGCGCGAAGCCTTTGAGTTGTTTGGCCAATTGCTCGACGCCGTGAAAAACGAAGTCACCAAGACTTTGATGATGGTACGCATCGATTCGGGCGACCAAATACAACAAGCAGCCCAAGCCATTGAGGAGCGGGCTGAGCAGATCAGCAATGTGACTTACACCGCTCCAGATGAAACAGGTCAACCACAAGTGCAGGCCGCCGGAGCTGTCGCGGCTCCAGGTTGGTTGGCCGATTTGGCCAGCACCTGGGGCCAGGTTGGGCGCAACGAGCCTTGCCCTTGTGGTAGTGGCAAAAAATACAAACAATGCCACGGCAAACTGGCCTGATAAGGCTGAGCTTATGAAACGGGCTTCGGCCCGTTTTCTTTGATATCTCTCGCTGTTGCTGTGGAACCCTGCTTTTGTGAAGGACCGATATGCCCGTGAACCTGCCCCCCCTTGACTCTGCTCAACTCAAACCCATCGCTGGCGTGCGCATCGGCATCGCGCAAGCGGGTGTGCGCAAAGCCAACCGGAAAGACCTCACGGTGTTTTTGCTGGACGAAGGCGCCAGCGTGACGGGTGTGTTCACCCGCAACCGCTTTTGCGCTGCCCCCGTGCAGGTCTGCCGAGAACACTTGGTTGCTGGCAGCGCTGTGCGCGCCTTGGTCATCAACACCGGGAACGCCAATGCGGGCACAGGTGCACCAGGCTTGGCCCATGCCCGCCAGACTTGTGAGGCCTTGGCCAGTTTGCTGCACTGCATGCCTGCACAAGTGTTGCCGTTTTCGACGGGTGTGATCATGGAGCCGCTTCCGCTGGACCGCATCGTTGCGGGCCTGCCTGCTGCGCTGACCGATGCGCAAGCCGACCACTGGGCCGAGGCTGCAGAAGGCATCATGACCACCGACACCGTACCCAAAGCCGCCAGCGTGCAGGTGCAAGCGGGTGGCCAAACGGTCAGCATCACGGGTATCAGCAAAGGCGCTGGCATGATCCGCCCCAACATGGCCACCATGCTGGGCTTTGTGGCCACTGACGCCTGCATCGCTCAGGCCCTTTTGCCTGCGCTGGCCAAGCAACTGGCCGATGGTTCGTTCAACCGCATCACCATCGATGGCGACACCTCAACCAACGACTCGTTCATCCTGATTGCCACGCACAAGGCGGGTAACGCTCAGATCACTTCGTTGGACAGCGCCGACGGCCAGGCCCTGGTGCAGGGACTGATGCAAGTGGCCCGCCAGCTGGCCCATGCCATCGTGCGCGATGGCGAGGGCGCCACCAAGTTCATCACCGTGCAGGTCGAAGGCGGCCGAACGACCGAGGAATGCCGCCTGGTGGCTTATGCGATTGCGCATTCGCCGCTGGTCAAGACCGCTTTCTTTGCCAGTGACCCGAACCTGGGCCGTATTCTGGCCGCCGTGGGTTATGCGGGCATCGATGACTTGGACCAAGGCCTGATCGAGCTGCACCTGGACGACGTGCATGTGGTCTCTCAAGGCGGCCGACGCGCCGAGTACCGCGAAGAAGACGGCCAGCGCGTCATGAAGGGCAGCGAGATCACCGTGCGCGTGGGCCTGGGCCGCGGCACGGCCAGCGACACCGTGTGGACTTGCGATCTGAGCCACGATTACGTCACCATCAACGCGGATTACCGTTCATGAACTCTCCAGCTTCTTCAGCCCTGGACCAACTTCTCGCCAAAGTTAGCCAGTTGGTGGACCGCATCGAGTCGGTCTTGCCCCAACCCTTGTCAGCCCCCGACTGGACGCAAGCCATTGCCTGGCGCTACCGCAAGCGCTCTTCAGGCCATGGCGTGCTGGAGCCGGTGCGCCATGTGGCGGCCATGACGCTCGATGACCTCAAGGAAATCGACGACCAAAAAGAAAAGTTGCAGCGCAACACCGAGCAGTTTGTGCATGGCCATCCGGCCAACAACGTGCTGTTGACGGGCGCACGCGGGACAGGTAAATCCTCGCTCATCAAGGCCTGTCTGAACACCTATGCAACGCAGGGCTTGCGCCTGATCGAGGTGGACAAGGAAGACTTGACCGATTTGCCCGACATCATCGAAGTGGTGGCCGGGCGAGATGAAAAGTTCATTGTGTACTGCGACGACCTGAGCTTTGAAGACGGTGAGCCGGGCTACAAGGCGCTCAAGTCCATTTTGGACGGCACCGTGGCTGCCTCGACCCCTAATGTGTTGGTGTACGCGACCAGCAACCGCCGTCATTTGTTGCCTGAGTACATGAGCGAGAACCTCACCTACAAGCACACCGACGACGGCGAAGTGCACCCGGGTGAAGGCGTGGAAGAGAAGATCTCCCTGTCAGAGCGCTTTGGTCTGTGGATCAGTTTCTACCCCTTCTCACAAGACGAGTACCTGACCATTGCAGGCCAATGGCTCAGCGCTTTGGGCGCCACACCCGCGCAAATCGATGCGGCTCGGCCCGATGCTTTACTGTGGGCTTTGGAACGCGGTTCACGCAGCGGCCGTGTGGCTTATCAGTTTGCCCGTGACATGATGGGCCGCCAATCGGACCGCGCATGAGCACAGGCCTGCTGGTCGCAGACGGCGAGCGAGTGCGGCAAGACCTGACTGCAGGCCAAGCCGAGCGCGCCGTGGTCGATGTGGCGGTGGGCGTGTTGCTGCAAGCCGATGGCCAGTTTTTGCTAACCTCGCGCCCGGTAGGCAAAGTGTATTCAGGCTATTGGGAATTTCCGGGCGGCAAAATTGAAGCGGGCGAGTCGGTCGAGCAAGCGCTGCGACGAGAACTGCAAGAAGAGCTGGGCATCACCATTGGGCAAGCGCAGCTGTGGAAAACCCAAATGGTCGATTACCCGCACGCCTTGGTACGGCTGCATTTTTGCAAAGTATGGGCGTGGCAGGGAGAGTTGCAAATGCGCGAAGCGCAATCACACGCTTGGCAGTCTCTGCCTGTGGCGGTTATGCCGGTCTTGCCGGGCACCGTCCCCGTGTTGGCTTGGCTGGCCGAAGAGAGGCAATTCAAAGGCCACACACACGTCGGTGCGCGCACCTAGGCATCACGTCACTGCAGACGGGGATCGCCAAAAGTCTCATCGGGCGGGGTGTCGTCGGGCAGTTTGAACTCTTCGCTGGCCCAGGCCCCCAAGTCCACGCCTTTGCAGCGGCCGCTGCAAAACGGGCGGTAAGGGTTGGAGGGGCTGTAAAGGCTGAGGCCCGCGCAGGCAGGACAGCGCACGTGGCGTGGTTTGAAAGATTCAGGCGGGTTCACGACGCTCATGCGCACAAGGTCATCTCGAAGGGCACGTCATCGGTCGTGGCCACCAATTTGCCGTCGCTTTGCTGGCGCATCATGCGAATCACCACCAGCAAGCGATTGCAACTGATCTCGGGCGTCAAGCCCAAAGAGGGGTCGATCTTCAGGCGCAGCAGCTGAAAGCTTCGCCCTTGGGGCAGGTTTTGTTGCAACTGACCTGATGTGGCCATCACTTTTTGGCTGGAGCCTGATTCGCGCAGCATTTGCAACAACTGATCAATGGCTTGAGCCCAAGGTGCAAAAGGCAAAATCCATTGTTGCAAATCACGGGTACGGCTGCTTGAAACATGGTGCTGCCAAGCGTGGTAGGCGGGCAAGTCAAATTCGCAAGTGCCCCCCGGGATGGCCACACGGCTTCTCAGAGCCATCAGGAAATCATGATCCGTTAAGCTTTGGCCCATTTTCCCGGCCACCTGATTGAGGGTTTCAAAGAGGTGATCGAGTTGAGCAATCAGCCCGTCCAGCGCTTTTTCGGAAATAGCGGGATTCCCCCTGTAAGCGCTATAAACTTGCTTTTGTCGCTCAAGGTCTTTGAGCACCTCGGACTTGAGTTCCGATCGCCCCCCTACCTCCATGACCTCAAACAGGGTAGTCAAGGCGAAATGGTGGTCCAGAGCCTGATCGCGCTCGACCAGTTCACCCAAGCGGGAAAACAGCTGCTGCAGTCGCAAATAGGTGCGAATGCGTTCATTAAATGGGTATTCGTACAGTATCACGCGGCATTTTCCAGTCCCGTCATCATAGCCCGAAGTCGGCGGCTAGCAGAGCCACTTGGGCGTCTAAATCATCAAAACTGAGACCTTGATTGAAGAGAACGGTATCGGCGCAGGCCAGGCGTTGAGAACGCGAGGCTTGTTGAGCCATGATGCGTTCGACTTCTTCCATGGGCAGGCCACTGCGGGCCATGACCCTTTGCGTTTGAGTCTCGGTGTCGCAGTCCACCACGATCACCCGGTCCACCTGTTTGCGCCAACGTTCACCCGACTCCACCAGCAAGGGAACATCAAACACCAAGACATGTTGACCACTTTGTACGGCCGCTTGCGCCTGCTCGGCCGTGATCTGGCTGACCAAGGGGTGGATGATGAGTTCGAGCTGGCGTTTGGCTTGCGGGTCAAGGAAAATGCGCTGGCGCATGGCCTGGCGATCCATGGCGCCATTTGGGCTGAGCATCTCGTCACCGAAGTTTCGGGCGATGGCCCCCATGGCCCTGCCACCCGGTGCCGTGAGGCTGCGAGAAATGGCATCGGCGTCGATGATAGCGGCGCCGCGCCTCGCCAAAAAGCCCGATACGGTGCTTTTGCCGCTGCCAATGCCGCCGGTCAGGCCAATGCGCCAGGTGCGTTGAGTCATGCTTGATCAGATCAGAAACCAAGGCAGGGGGCCAAAAATCATGACCCACAAACCTGCCAACACCAAAAAAGGCCCGAAAGCCAGTTGGCCATTGTCCGCCAATTGACCCCGCAGTTTGAGCCAGAGGCCGCCGATCACCCCGGAAAAAGAGGCGATCAAGATCAAGGAAAGCAGCGCGGGCCAGCCCAGCCAAGCCCCTAGGGCTGCCAGCAGCTTGAAGTCGCCCTGGCCCATGCCCTCCTTGTTGGTCAGGGCTTTGAACAACCAGTACACCGCCCACAAAAACAAGTAGCCTGCAGTCGCTCCCCACAGGGCTTCGATCAGGCCGATGCCGGTCAAACCCAGACTGGCAGCCAGCAGGCCCGCCCACACCAAGGGTTGGGTAATCGCGTCGGGCAGCAAGCGCGTGTCGGCATCGATGGCGGCCAGCGCCACCAAGGCAGATGCAAATCCCGCCCAGACGAGTGCCTGAAACCCCAAGCCGTTTTCGGCCGCTGCCCACATGAACAGGACGGATGTGACCAGTTCAATGGCCGGATATCGCCAACCAATGGGGGCCTGACAGTGGGCGCATCGGCCGCGCAGTCGAATGAAACTCAGCAGCGGAATGTTCTCGTGCCAAGCCAAGGTGTGCTGGCAGTGGGGGCAGTGCGAGCGAGGCACCGCCAGATTGAAGGGGGGTGAGCTGGGTGGAGCATCGCCTGGCGAGGTGTCCCACTGCGCTTGCAGCATGAGCGGCAGGCGGTGGATCACCACGTTCAGGAAACTGCCGATCATCAAACCCAGCAAAGCCGCCAGGCCGAGTGCCAAAACGCTGTCGTTCATGTCAAAAAACTTGCCCCAAACTGAAAATCGGTAAGTACATGGCCACCAAAATGGCCCCGATGAAGCCGCCCAGCACCACGATGATCAACGGCTCAAGCAAACTGCTCAGGCCATTGACCTGGTCGTCTAGCCCGCTTTCCAACAGGCCTCCGGCACGGCTGAGCAAGCTTTCCAAGGCCCCGGTTTCTTCACCTGTGGCGCACAACTGCACGATCATCGCCGGAAAACGCCCACTTTGGGCCATGCTCTCACTCAAACTGTGGCCCTGCACCACCCGGCGCTGGATTTGCAATGTGGTGCGCGCAAAAACTGCATGATCGCATGCTTGGGCTGTGGGCCCTAGGGCTTCGGTCAAGGGCACGCCCGCAGCCAGCAAGGCTGACAGGGTCTGCGCCCAACGCGCCACCACCGACGTGGTCAGCAGCGGCCCGAGCACCGGCCAGCGCAGCCACCAACGCGTCAGCCATTGCCGCATGCGGCTGGCTGACGGGCTGTTATGTTTTGATGCCCACAGCAACATCAAGACCAAGGGCAGGCCCGCAGGCCAGGCCCGCACCAGCGCGTTGCTCATGCCGACCACCAGTTGCGTGGCCAAGGGCAATTCGGCCCCAAAGGACTGGAACACGTCCTGGAAAACCGGCACCACCAGCACCAGTATCAGCACCAAAATACCCAAGGCCACGGCCATCACGGCGATGGGGTACATCAAGGCCGAACGAATTTTGGAGCGCATCGCTTCGTTTTTTTCCAGGGTCAAAGACAGCCGCTCCATCATCGTGTCCAAAATCCCGGCGGCTTCGCCGGCTTGCACCATGTGCACATAAAGGCCGCTGAAATGTTTCGGGTGCTTGGCCAATGCGTCGTGCAGAGCTACACCGGCTTCTACATCGCTGCGGACATTGTTCATCACGAGCACCAGACCTTTGGCGCTCATGCTGCGGCACAGCATGCCCAAGGCCTGTACAACAGGCACGCCTGCACGCAGCATGGCCGCCCATTGGCGCGTCATGACGGCCAGGTCTTTGGCTTTGACGGTATTTGGTGTTGACCACCACAGGCGCTGAAGCTGCACTTGTTGTAGCCCCTGCCTGCGCAGCTGTACCCGGGCCAAGTCGGCGTTCAGGGCCTGAATTTGACCGCTTTGGGCATGGCCTTGCCGGTCCCGGCCGCTCCATCGAAAGGCCGTTGTGGCGCGTGCTGGCAGTGGGGCGCTCATGTGCTTTCTCGCGTGGCGGCCAGCACTTCGTCCAGCGAGGTGATGCCTTGCAGCACTTTGCGCAAGCCGGCCAGGCGCAAACTGCTCACCCCTTCGCTTCGGGCTTGGCGCGCCATCTCTTGTATCCCAGCTTCTTGTAAGACCAGTTGCTGCATCTCGGCGCTCACGGGCATGACCTGAAAAATCCCGGTTCGCCCGGTAAAGCCTTTGTGGCATTGCGGACAGCCCACGGGCTCGAACACGGGCACGGGGTCTGCTAGGCGCAGATTGGGCGGCCATCCTGTTTTGTGCCAAATCACAGCGGGTACGCTGGCCGCGCGCTTGCAATGCGTGCACAGGCAGCGCACCAGGCGTTGCGCCGTGATCAGGCTCACACTGGCGGCGATGTTGTAGGGGGCAGTGCCCATGTTGCGCAAGCGCACCAAGGTGGCCGGGGCATCGTTGGTGTGCAAGGTCGAGAGCACGAGGTGCCCGGTTTGCGCAGCCTGGATGGCGATATTGGCGGTCTCCAGATCGCGCACTTCACCCACCATCAAAATATCTGGGTCTTGGCGCAAAAAAGCACGCAAGGCCACAGCAAAGCTCAGACCGGGTTTGTCCTGCACATTGACCTGATTGATGCCATCGAGCTGTATTTCGCACGGGTCTTCCACCGTGGCGATGTTCACCTCGGTGGTGTTGAGAAGGTTCAGGCAGGCATACAGGGATTGCGTTTTGCCCGAGCCGGTGGGGCCTGTCACCAGCACCAAACCATGTGGTGCGCGGATAGCGGCCAGCAAGCGCTCGAGGTCTTCTGCTTCGTAGCCCAGAAGACTCAAGTCCAGTTGAGACTGAGCGGAGTCCAGCACCCGAATCACCAGTTTTTCACCAAACAAGGTGGGTAAGGTGCTGACACGCAAGTCCAGCTCCCTCCCCTGGGCCAATTGCAGTTTCATGCGGCCGTCTTGCGGCAGGCGCTTTTCGGCAATGTCCAGACGTGACATCACCTTGATGCGCGATGCCAGACGATCCTTGAGGGCCATGTGCGGTGAGGCCACCTCGCGCAGTTCTCCATCGATGCGCATGCGTACCCGGTACTGGTGTTCATAAGGCTCAAAGTGCAGGTCAGAGGCTTTCAGCGCCACCGCCTGCTCCAGTAGTTTTTGAACGTAGCTGACCACTGGGGCGTCATCGTGCCCGGTCAGGGGCGGTCGTGTCTGAATAGAATCCATCAGATATCGTACATTTTTTAATCATTAAATTATTAAATAATGGTTTTTTATGATCTATTTGTAAATATTTTTTTTGATCTTGTGATGTCCTGCCAGGGTCTAGAGATGACTAAAAAGGCGGCTCGTCAAGGACCTCTGTTGCAGTGAGTCTTTCGTATTTCCCTCAAAATCGTTCCTATTCATTCGGATAACAGGAGACAAACATGCACGTGGGTATTGCAGGCATCGGCAAGATGGGCGCAGCGGTTGGGGCGCGGTTGTTGTCACTGGGCATACCCGTGACGGTTTGGAACCGCACCGCTGAGCGTGCCCAGCCCTTGCTGGATACGGGGGCTCGGTGGGCTGAATCACCCAAAGCCTTGGCTGAGTCGGTCGATGTGGTCATCACTTTGCTGACCAATGAGGCGGCGCTCGACGACGTTTATGGCTCGGCGTCGGGTTTGTTCGCGGGCCAAGTTCATGACAAGGTGTTCATCGACATGAGCACCGTTCGCCCTGCCAAGCCGCAAGAAATGGCCCGGCGTGCACAAGCGGTCCAAGCCCGTTTTCTGGAGTGTCCGGTGGGCGGCAGCGTGGGGCCCGCCAAAGAGGGAAAATTGTTGGGCTTTGTGGGTGGCGACGCGCAGGATTTGCAAAAAGTCCAGGCCTTGCTCGACGTGATTTGCCGCCGTGTGGAGCATGTGGGGCCGCACGGCTCGGGAGCGACCATGAAACTGGCTGTCAATTTGCCCTTGATGGTCTATTGGCAAACCCTGGGCGAGGCACTTTCTTTGGTTGAACCCCTGGGCCTCGATCCCCAGCGCGTCATTGACATCCTGTCGGACTCTTCGGGCGGGCCCAACATGCTCAAAGTGCGTGGCGGCATGATTGCCAAGACCCTCAGTCAGCAAAAAAGTGATCAGGTCACGGTCAATGTGGCAACAATGCGCAAAGACATGCAGGCCATGCTGGACTTGGCATTGGCGACGCGTAAAAACTTACCCCTGACGGCTTTGGCCCTGCAAAAGTTCGAAGCTGCGGCACAGAGCGGTCTGGATGCGAAAGATTGTTCAGAACTGCTGGTGTGGTGGTTGTCCCAAGGTGGCCGCGCCTGATTCGGACGCAGCCACTTGGGTGTGGACTTCACTCGAGGCGCATTTCCCGGATGATGGCGCGGAACTGGTCCATCTGCCGGCGCAGCATGGCGTCTTGCTCGGCCGGTGTTGAGCCTACGCCTTCGGCACCCAGGTCGTTCAGGCGCTTGACCACATCGGGGTGGCGCACCGCGGCGATTACTTCCTTGTTCAGCCGTTCAATGATGTCCTTGGGCGTTTTGGCTGGGGCAAACACACCGTTCCAACCTTCCAGTTCCAAGTTGGGAAAGCCCAGTTCCCTGACAGTGGGCACATCGGGCAGGCCAGGGATGCGTTTGGATGCCGTCGTGGCGATGGCCTTCAAGGTACCCGCCTTGATTTCGGCCAGGGAGGAAGACAATTGATCACCACCCACCTGGAGTCTACCCGCCAGCAATTCCTGCTTGAGAGGGGCCGCGCCCTTGAACGGAATGTGTGTGATGTTGACTTTGCCTTCTTTTTTGAAGGCCTCACCCAACACGTGCATGGTGGAGCCCGGACCTGTCGAGCCATAGTTGTACTGCAACGCAGGGTTGCTGCGCAGCAAGTTGGCCAGCTCTTTCAGGTCTTTGGCGGGTACGCTGGGGCTGGCCGTCCAGACAAAAGGCACATACACGGCGATCGAGACCCCTGCAAAGTCGGTGTCCACATTGAAGGGGGAACGGTTGGCCAGGGCTTGCGCCACCGAGGCCAGCGGAAACGACAGGTTGTGCATCAAGATGGTGTAACCATCGGGGGCCGCTTTGGCCATCAGGTCGGCACCAATCGCGCCACCGGCTCCGCCCCGGTTGTCGACAGTGACGGGTTGGCCCATGGAGTCGCTCATTTTTTGCGCCACGATGCGGGCAACAATGTCGGTGGTGCCTCCTGCAGGAAATGGCACGATCATCTTGATGGGTTTGCTGGGGTAGGACTGCGCCAGGCTCACAGGGTGAAGCGCAAGAGTGACCAAGCCCAGCAAGCCAGAGGCGCAAATTTGGCGCCATTTTTGAGATAGCAAGTGCATGAAGTCTCCTTGTGGTTATGACCTCCTGACGATGCACAACAGGAAGGGAAATCACTATCACACAAGTCAATTGACCCGACGCATCACCAAAGTGACAAGCGCTTGATTCGCACGCGCCTTTGGGTTGACTCGGATAAGTTCGGTTTTTTCAAAAGTTTCAATCCATCAACAACCGTCCACATGCCATTTGCAGAGGTAAGTTCATTCAAAGCAGAGTCCGGAGCCTGACTTTGAATATTTCAGCAGACCCGTCGTGCGATTTTGTGAATGGCCGATGTGGAATCGATTTCCATCCACTCGTGCAACATGCCTTGGCGACCGATCACCTTGCCCGTCAACATGGCACCACTGTAGTGAGTCAAATGCATCACTCGTGCCATTTTGGCTTTGCAGTTGATCATCAATTGAGTTTGGGCCGACAGATAAGGCTTGCCGTCAGTGGTCATTTGAGTTTTTTTGTAATCGATTGCAATCCAAACAATCTTACGACCAGCTTCTTGCTCGACGGAGTTGGCATCGATGTAGAACATGCCTTGATCGTTCAACACAATGACTTCCCATTTGGGCGCAGCCATGCCAGGAGCTGCCAAAACGCTGGACAAGGCGATGAGCACCAAGTTGGATGTTTTGAAACATGTCATGTTCAACCTTGCCGGGCTCTGAACTCAGGTGCGCCGAGCAAGCAACTGCGATGCCAACAGAACCATGGCCTGACGGTGGGCATTGTCGGGCAGCTGGAGGGCTGCATCTATGGCCCTTTGGGCCTCGGCGGCGGCAGCATCCCGGGTGGCTTCCAGGGCTCCGGTTTCACGTACGATGGCCACGATGTCGGTCAGGCGTTCAACGCTGCCGGTTTCAATGGCTTCGCGAACGGTTTGGCTTTGCCTGGCGTCTCCCCGCTGTATGGCCAGAATCAATGGCAAGGTGGCCTTGCCTTCGCGCAGGTCATCGCCCAGGTTTTTACCCATCTCCGTGGCGTTGCCGTCGTAATCGAGCACATCGTCGATCACTTGGAAGGCGGTTCCCAGAGCCTGACCGTAATCAGCGCACGCGGCTTCAATGGCTGCGGGGCTTCCTGCCAAGATGGCACCCAAACGGGCGCTGGCTTCGAACAACTTGGCAGTTTTGGAGCGGATCACGCGCAGGTAGCCTTCTTCGTCCAGCGAGGCATCGTGCATGTTCATCAGTTGCAGCACTTCGCCTTCGGCAATCACGTTGGTGGCATCGGCCAGGGTTTGCATGACACGCATGCTGCCGGCATCGACCATCATTTGAAATGCGCGCGAATACAAGAAGTCACCCACGAGCACGCTGGCCGGGTTACCAAAGCGTTCATTCGCCGTGGGCCTGCCGCGCCTGAGGGTTGACTCGTCCACCACATCGTCGTGCAGCAAGGTGGCGGTGTGGATGAATTCGACCACGGCCGCCAGGTTGTGGCGCTGGTCACCGGTGTAGCCCAAGGCCCCGCAAGTGAGCAGCAGCAGGACCGGGCGAATGCGCTTGCCTCCAGCTGAAATGATGTAGCGGGCCACCTCTCCCACCAAGGGCACACCGGAATCGAGGCGCTGGGCTATGACATGGTCGACCCTGGCCATGTCCGGGGCTACCAGTTCTAGGACGGCTGCGGTGCTGTTTTCTGAGGCAGACAATTGGAGGATCCGGCTGGGGAGCTCGGTGGAGCCGAGGCGGGTGAAACAAAACACACCCAATGCGAGCTGAGATTATAGAGACCGTCGCGCTTGGCCCACTGAGACTATTGCATTCGGGAGGCGACAGATTTGTCAGTGATGGGGGGTCGTGCTAGAATCTCAGGTTCCTTGGGGATAAGCCCATGGAAACTTCCATTCAAAGAGGTCATTTATGTACGCGGTCATAAAAACCGGTGGCAAACAGTATCGTGTTGTCGCTGGCGAAAAAATTAAAGTAGAACAGATTGCTGCGGACGTTGGCCAGGAAATCGTGATTGATCAAGTTCTCGCAGTCGGCAACGGCGCAGACCTGAAGATTGGCACGCCCCTGGTGTCCGGCGCCACGGTCAAAGCCACTGTTTTGGCACATGGCAAGCACGACAAAGTGCACATCTTTAAGATGCGCCGTCGCAAGCACTATCAGAAACGTCAGGGTCACCGCCAGCAGTTCACCGAACTGCAAATCGGCGCGATCTCTGCCTGAGGAGAATAGGTCATGGCACAGAAAAAAGGCGG
>CAJBLW010000220.1 GCA_903953985.1 uncultured Burkholderiales bacterium | reverse complement strand
GTCGAAGTTCATGTCAGTCCAATGTGATCTTGCGCTCGGTGATGATTTTTTTCCATTTGGCCGATTCGCTGGCCAGCATGGTGGTGAACTGGGCGGGCGTGCCGCCCACAGGCTCGATGCCAAAGCGTTGCAGCTTGTCCATCACCTCAGGGTCTTGCAGCACCTGATTGGCTGCGGTGTTGACACGACTGACCACCTCGGGCGGCAAGCCTTTGGGGCCAAACAAACCGAACCAGGTGTTGGACTCGTAGCCGGGCAAGACATCGGCGATGGCGGGGATGCCCGGTGCGAGCGCCGTGGGCTTGAGGGTGGTCACACCCAGGGCACGCAAGCGGCCGTCGCGCACATGCGGCATGCCCGTGGGCAGGCTGTCAAACAGCACATCCACTTTGCCCGTGATCAGATCGGGGATGGCCAGCGCCGTGCCTTTGTAGGGGATGTGCACCACAAACACATCGGCCTGCGCCTTGAACAGCTCGGCCGACAACTGCACGATGGTGCCGTTGCCACTTGAGGCGTAGTTCAAACGGCCGGGGTTCTTTTTGGCGTAGTCGATCCATTCTTTGACGGTTTTGGCGGGCGGATTGTTGGGCACCAGCATGATGCTGGGTGCGTTGCCCAAATGCGCAATGGGCGTGAAGTCGCGCACCGCGTCGTAGGGCATGCGCGGGTTCAGATTGGGGCCAATCGAGTGGGTGCTGGAGGTCGACAGGAGCAGCGTGTAGCCGTCGGGTATGGCCTTGGCAGCCAGGTCCGAGCCCAAGGTGCCGCCTGCGCCCGGGCGGTTTTCGACCACCACAGTTTGGCCCAGTTTTTCGCTGATTTTTTGCGACAAGGTGCGGGCAAACAGATCGGTCGCGCCACCGGCTGGGAAGGGCACGATCAGGCGCACGGCTTTGCTGGGGTAGGTCTGGGCTTGGGCCAGGCCCAGGCTGGCCACGGCCAGAGAGGCGGCGCACAGGCCACGCAAGAGTTGTCGTTTTTTCATGGTGATGTTCCTCAACCCAAGTCAGGCGCAAAAAATCAAAAAAACAATTGTGTCAGACGCCTTGCGCCGCTGCAGCACCCAAGTGACAAGACCACGGCATGTCTCAGCGTGTAGAGACCAAAGACAACGGCCTCCGAAGAGGCCGTTTCAAAAGGGGCACCAGAGCCCCTCAAACCCAAAGATGCGTCACTCTTCCACAAAAGCCTCTTGGCGCTTGGACTTGATGGAAGGCAACGTCACAATGATCAAGAGCAGCAGCGCCACCGCCAGCAAACTGGCTGACAAGGGGCGTGTCACGAACACGCTCCAGTCACCGCGCGACAAAAGCATGGCGCGGCGCAGGTTTTCTTCCATCATCGGGCCCAAGATGAAGCCCAGCAGCAAAGGCGCAGGCTCCATGCCCAGCTTGATGAAGCCGTAGCCAATCACGCCAAACATGGCCACCATCCAGATGTCAAAGGTGTTGTTGTTGGTCGAATACACCCCAATCGCGCAGAACAGCACAATAGCCGGGAACAACCAGCGGTAAGGCACCGACAGCAACTTGATCCAGATGCCGATCAAGGGCAGGTTCAAGATGATGAGCATGGCGTTGCCGATCCACATCGACGCGATCAGGCCCCAGAACAACTCGGGGTTGCTGGTCATGACCTGAGGGCCAGGCTGGATGTTGTGGATCGTCATCGCGCCGACCATCAAAGCCATCACAGCGTTGGGCGGAATGCCCAGCGTCAGCAAAGGAATGAACGAGGTTTGCGAAGCGGCATTGTTGGCCGACTCGGGCGCAGCCACACCGCGAATGTTGCCTTGACCAAAAGGCACTTCGCCAGGAGCGAGCTTGGTTTTCTTCTCAATGGTGTAGGCCGCAAAAGCTGCCAACAAGGCTCCGCCGCCAGGCAAGATGCCCAAAGCAGAACCCAAAGCGGTGCCGCGCAACACCGCAGGCGCCATGTTCTTGAAGTCTTGTGCCGTGGGCAGCAGGCCTGTCACTTTGGCCGTGAAGACTTCACGTTCTTCTTCAGGCTTGGACAGGTTCGAGATGATCTCGCCATAACCGAACACGCCCATGGCGATCACAATGAAGCCCACGCCGTCGGTCAACTCAGGGATGTCGAAGCTGAACCGCGCCACGCCCGAGTTCACGTCGGTACCCACCAGGCCCAAGAGCAAGCCCAACACGATCATGCCCACCGCTTTGATGAGCGAGCCAGAAGCCAGCACCACAGCGCCGATCAAGCCCAACACCATCAGCGAAAAGTATTCGGCAGGGCCGAACTTGAAAGCCACTTCGGTCAGCGGCGCAGCAAAAGCGGCCAAGATCAAGGTGCCCACACAACCGGCAAAGAAAGAACCCAAACCGGCTGCCGCCAAAGCGGGGCCAGCACGGCCTTTGCGCGCCATCTGGTAACCATCGATCATGGTCACGACCGACGAAGCTTCGCCCGGCAAGTTGACCAAAATGGCGGTGGTCGAGCCCCCGTATTGCGCACCGTAGTAAATACCGGCCAACATGATCAAAGCCGCAATGGGCGGCAGTGCGTAAGTGGCCGGCAACAGCATCGCGATGGTGGCCACAGGGCCCACGCCAGGCAACACACCGATCAGAGTGCCCAACAGGCAGCCGATGAACGCGTAAAGCAAGTTTTGAAAGGTGAAGGCCACCCCAAAACCGAGCGCGAGGTTGTCAAACAGATCCATGAATTATTTCTCCTCAACCGGTAATGAATGTGGGCCAGACGGGGAACTGCAATTTCAGCAGCAGCACAAATGCGCAGTAACAGCCGATCGACAGGATGGCTGCCAGAATCAGGACTTCTTTGAGCTTGAAAACTTCCCCCGCCAAGCTGACCACCAAAGTGGTGCCGAAGATCGCCACGATCAGGCCCATGGCAGGAACGCCCCAACTGGGCAAACCCGCCAGCAAGATGCCGAACAACACGTTGCCGGCAATGATGAAGACCAGGGGCTTCCAAGCCCAGGAGCCGATCTTCTCGCCATCTTGCGTCTCCACCGTCAATGACTTGAACATGACGAAGGAACCGATCAGGGCCAACAAGCTGCCCAACAGCAACGGGAAGTAGCCAGGCCCCATGCGGGCCCCGGTGCCCACGTTGTAGTTGGTGGCGCCATAAGCGAAGGCTGCACCGGCGACGGTGTAGAACAGCCCTGAGAAAAAGTCTTTTTGACTCTTGATGTTCACGAGATATCTCCTCTGTTTTGAGTTGTGCTGATTTTGCGTGAAACTGACCCCTTCGAGGATGTGGGTTACACCTATGTCCCCGGGGTGACGAAGCCATGGTTAACCCTGATGCAAACCCCGAAAAAGCATGGAAGCGGGAGAGGCATTTACTTGGAAAGGGGTTTGAAGACCTTGAGCCATTTCGGAGCGGGCAAGCCCCACTTGTCTTCGATGAGGCTTGCCGTTTGCAGCAGCGTATCCCTCGATGGACGGCTGGCTGTGCGCTGCGCCAGCACGATGGCGTTGCCCTCGCGCGTGGGCTTGAATACCCACACCGCATCTTCGCCAAAGGCGGCGCATATTTTTTCCACACTTTCGGCATAACTCGATGAGCGGCCAAACAGGTTGACCGTCATGCAGCCTTGCTGGGTCAACAGTTCGCGGCAGTGGCGGTAAAAATCAGGCGTGTCCAGCACCGGGGCGGCCGCTTCTTCATCGTACAAATCCACCTGCAGCGCATCCACGGTGCCGCGCCATTCGTTCTTCTGGATTTCCAGCGACGCATCGGCCAACACCACGCGCAAGCGTTCGTCATCAGGCGGCAGGCGAAACCAGCCTCGGCAAGCGTGCAAAACGCCCGGGTTCAGCTCCACGGCGGTGCAGGCCATCTTGAGTTTTTTGTAGCAAAACTTGGTGATGGTGCCTGCGCCCAGTCCCAACTGCATGGCGTGCGCCCCCTTGACTTCGACCGGCGGCAAAAACAACAACCACGCGAACATGCGCTGCACATATTCCAGCTCGATGTCGTAGGGCCGGTCCAGAAACATCGAGCCCTGAATCCACTGGGTGCCCAGGTGCAGGTAACGGATCTCGCCGTCCTCGGAAAAATTGACTTCGGGCAGTGCGAGGACGGAGTCAGCGGATTTTTTTCGGGTCATGGGGCGTGATGGTACAGAGCAGCCAGTTGAGGCAGCACGCGGCAGGCATTGGCGCTGGTCGCTGCCGCCAGATCGGTGAGCGGCAGGCTCTGCAAGCCGGCCAGCACCTGAGCGATGCGGGGCAACTCGGCCGGGCTGTTGCGCCCCTGTGCTGCGCCCAGCGCCCGCTGCTCGGCGGTCTGGTAAAGCCACTGCGGGGGAATGTCGGGCGCGTCGGTCTCCAGCACCAGTGCGCTCAGCGGCAGCTCGCAGGCCAGGCGGCGCAGCTGCAAAGAACGCTCGTAAGTCAAAGTACCGCCAAAGCCCAGCGCAAAGCCCATGTCCACAAAAGCCTGCGCCTGCTGGGTGCTGCCATTGAAGGCGTGCGCAATGCCCGAGACCACCGGGCATTGACGCAGGCCTTTGAGTAAAAGATCGGCTGAGCGGCGCACATGCAGAATCACGGGCAGGCCGTGTTGTTGGGCCAGCTTCAGTTGCGCCGTGTAAAAAAACCATTGCCGCTCGCGCATCTCGGGCGTGCACAGCGCAGGCACAAAAAAGTCCAGTCCTATTTCACCGACCGACACCAGGCGCGGGTCACCGCGGCGCTCGGTCAAGGCCTGGTCCAGCGCCAGCAAGTCAGCCTCTTGGGCCTGCGGCACATACAGCGGGTGAATGCCCAAAGCGTAAGCGTCGCCATGCCGCTCGGCCAGTTGCGCCACCTTGGCCCAGTGGGGGGCGTGCACCGCCGGGATCACGCAGCGCGCCACGCCGGCTTGGCGGGCAGCTTGGCGCACCGCGTCGCGGTCGGCGTCAAACTCGGCCGCGTCCAGGTGGCAGTGCGTGTCGATCCACATGGCGCGATGTCAATTCAAACCGGCGCTTGCAACACGCCCTTGACCAAGTGCAATTGCCGGTCGCAACGCGCCGCCAAGGCGGGGTCGTGCGTGACCACCACAAAGGCGGTGCCGCGTTCGCGGGCCAGCTGCAGCATCAGCGCAAACACGCCGTCGGCGGTTTCACGGTCGAGGTTGCCGGTGGGTTCATCGGCCAGCACACAGCTTGGGTCATTCACCAAAGCGCGGGCCAGCGCCACACGCTGGCGCTCACCGCCCGACAACTCGGCAGGTCGGTGGTGCAAGCGCTCGCCCAAACCCACACGCTGCAACCACTGCGTGGCCACAGCGGCAGCTTCAGCGCGGTCTTGCCTGCGAATCCACAATGGCATGGCCACATTGTCCAGCGCACTGAACTCGGGCAGCAAATGGTGGAACTGGTAAACAAAACCCAGGTAGCGGTTGCGCCACTGACCTTGCACGGTCGCGCTCAAGGCCGACAACAACTGGCCCTTGAGCTGCACCGAGCCTTGCGTGGGTGCGTCCAACCCGCCCAACAAATGCAGCAAGGTGCTCTTGCCCGATCCCGAAGCGCCCACGATGGCCAAGGTTTCTCCAGCATGAACCTGCAGGTCCACGCCTTGCAAAACGGTGACATCCAGACGGCCTTCGGTGAAACGTTTGGTCAGCCCCTGGGCCTGGAGCACCAAGGGCTTGCTCATGTCATTCATAGCGCAGTGCCTCCGCCGGGTTGACCTGGCTGGCGCGCCAACTGGGATAAAGCGTGGCCACAAAAGCCAGCACCAGGGAGATGATGGCCACAGGCCAGATGTCGCTGGCCAGCGGCTCGCTGGGCATGCGGCTGATCAGGTAAATGTCACGCGGCAAAAAGCTGGCGTTGAACAAGGTTTCCAGAGCGGGCACGATCACGTCGATGTTGAAAGCCACCAACAAGCCCAAGAGCAAGCCGCTCATCGTGCCAATCACGCCCACCGTAGCCCCCTGCACCACAAAAATACCCATGATGCTGCGCGGGCTGGCCCCCAGTGTGCGCAAGATCGCGATGTCGGCGCGCTTGTCGGTCACCGTCATCACCAAGGTGCTGACCAAATTGAAAGCGGCCACTGCCACGATCAGGGTGAGGATGATGAACATCATGGTTTTTTCGACCTGGACGGCAGCAAACCAGGTTCGGTTTTGCTGCGTCCAGTCGCGTACAAAAAACTGCGGCCCTAAGTCCAGCTGCAGGTCACGTGCCACCTCCCGCGCCTGGTGCAAATCGCGCAACTTCAGGCGCACACCGCTGGGGCCATCCAGTCGGAACATGCGGGCAGCGTCATCGACATGCATCAGCGCCAGCGCCGAGTCGTATTCATAGTGCCCTGAAGAAAACGTGCCCACCACGCCCATTTGCTTCATGCGCGGCAACACGCCCGCAGGGGTCACTTGGCCCGACGGCGAGACCAGGGTCACCGGGTCGCCGCTTTGCAAGAACAGGTTGTTGGCCAGATCGCGGCCCAGCACCAGGCTGAACCCCCCCGGCTGCAGGCGCTGCAGCACCCCGGCTTGCGTGTCGTTCGACAAATCGCTGACTTCGGGCTCCAGCACCGGGTCGATGCCGCGCACCAGCACGCCCTTCATGTCCTCACCCCGCGCCAGCAAAGCCTGCGCGGTGATGAAGGGCGCAGCGCCCAGCACCTGCGGGTTGGCCTTCAGGCGGGCCAGCAAGGCGGGCAAGTCGGCCACGGCCGCGCCGTCAGCGGCATAAACCTCGATGTGTGAGACCACGCCCAACATGCGGTCACGCACCTCTTTTTGGAAGCCGTTCATCACGCTCAGCACGATGATGAGCGCGGCCACGCCCAGGCCAATGCCCATCATGGACACGCCCGAAATGAAGGAAATGAAGCCGTTTCGCCGGGTGGCGCGGCCGGCACGCGTGTAGCGCCAGCCCAGCGCCAGCTCGTAGGGGATGTTTTTGAAAAACGACATAGGTCGCTATTGTGACCAATCGACCGCGCCCGATAAAAGGGCAGGCCCAGCACCCCTCATGGGTTCATCGGTTTTTTGGAGTTGGCGGTCGTTGCGCCTTTGAATCTGCAGGCCGGGATCGGTGGGTCTTTGTGTTTGTCCATAATGCCCCATCCATACCCAAAAGGTTCCCCTGATGAACGCCACTGAACGTGACCAGCTGCAGCAATTTTTGAGCGCTTTGCGCCAGACGCGTGCCGACCCCAAAGACCCCACGGCAGACGGCCTGATCAGCGATGCATTCAGGGCGCAAGCCGACGCCCCTTATTTGCTGGTGCAGCGGGCCATGGGTTTGGGCATGGCGCTGGACGCGGCCCAAACCCGCATTGAGCAACTGGAGGCGCAAAACGCACAACATTTGGCTCAACTGGCCCAATGGCGAGCGACCCAAGCCACCCCAGCAACCGCGCCAGCCAATAGCGGTTCGTGGATGTCGGGCGCGCAGGCTTGGGGCCGTGGGCCAGAAACACCTGCGCCAGCCATGCCAGTCCAATCATCTGCGGCCCATTTCGCCTCCAGCGCGCCAGTGACCACGCGCCCAGCGGCCATGCCTGCGTCGGCCCCCACCAGCGCTTGGGGTGGCGGGATGTTGGCCCAAGTGGCCACCACCGCAGCGGGCGTAGTGGCGGG
>CAJBLW010000219.1 GCA_903953985.1 uncultured Burkholderiales bacterium | reverse complement strand
GTGCCGCTGAGCGAAAGCTACAAAGGCATCATGCCGTTTTTGATCAGCGATACCGTGCGCACCTTGCTGCTGCTGTTCTTCCCGGGCATCTCGCTGTTTATGATTCCTTACCTGACCTGATCGGGCCATGCGCCAACAAAGACCTCCATGGCCCAATACCATGGAGGCTTTTTTATGGCGGACTGGTTAGACTTGGGCCAAGACTGTCTTTGCTACCCACCTCGAGCCCATTTCATGATGTTTGACCGCACCATTCGACACTGCCGGCACTGCGGCGCACCCGTGGCCCGCCGTTTGCCCGATGACGGTGACACCAAGCTGCGCGCCATCTGCACCGCCTGCCACACCGTGCACTACGAAAACCCCCTGAACGTGGTGGGCACGGTGCCCCACTGGGGTGACCAGGTGCTGCTGTGCAAACGCAACATCGAGCCGCGCAAAGGCAAATGGACCTTGCCTGCCGGCTTCATGGAGCTGGGCGAATCCACCTCGGAAGGCGCAGCACGCGAGACCACCGAAGAGGCCGGTGCGCAGTTCATCATGGAAGACCTGTTCACCGTGATGAGCGTCGCCCGTGTAGGCCAAGTGCATTTGTATTACCGCGCCCGACTGACCAGCGACGTGTTTGACCCCGGCCACGAAACCATGGAAGCGCGTTTGTTCAAAGAGGACGAAATTCCATGGGACGAACTGGCCTTCAGGACCGTCAAGGAAACACTGGAGCACTATTTTGCCGACCGCCAAGCCGGCCATTTCAGCACCCACGCCTTCGACATCGCTTAAAAAATTTGAATGTCCTCTGGCAAAGAATGAACTTCGCCTTTCATAATGCAAATGAATTATTTTTTTCCTGATTTTCAAAGGCCTCACATGATCAAGTCCATCGCCACCCTCTTGGCCAGCCTGCTGGCTGCCGCCGCTATGGCCCAGACGGCTGCACCGGCTCAGGCGCCTGCACCTGCGCCAACTGCTGCCCCTGCCGTGACCGCCAACCCAGCTGTGACCCCCGCACCCGCCCCGGCTGCCTCCCCCAAAGCAGAAGCACCTGCCAAGAAAAAAGCAGCCAAGAAAACCGCCCAGAAAAGCAAGAAGTCCAAAAAGAAGAGCAAGGCCTGAGCCCATCGCAGCGAGGCTGCTGCCAACAGGCCTGACCCAGTTCAGGCCTCAAGCCAAGGCCACCGCAAGGTGGCCTTTGTCATTTAAGCTGCACAGAAAAAAGGACCGTCCAGATGCCTGGCCCAAGGGGACGTCAAATGTCAATGGCTTGTGCTGACCCGACCTGCTTGCGCAACTCGAACTTCTGAATCTTGCCCGTGCTGGTCTTGGGCAATTCGCCAAACACCACCGCACGCGGCACCTTGAAGCCCGCCAAGTGCAGCTTGCAGTGCGCCACGATCTGCTCGGCTGTGACTTCAGCGTCGGCTTTCAGCTCCACAAAGGCGCAAGGCGTCTCGCCCCAGCGTGCATCTGGCTTGGCCACCACGGCCGCCGCCAGCACAGCGGGATGACGGTACAGCACGTCTTCCACCTCAATCGATGAGATGTTTTCGCCGCCCGAGATGATGATGTCCTTGCTGCGGTCCTTGATCTTGAAATAGCCGTCCGGGTACTGCACCGCCAGGTCGCCGCTGTGAAACCACCCACCCGCAAAAGCCTCTTGCGTGGCTTTGGGGTTCTTGAGATACCCCTTCATGGTGATGTTTCCCTTGAACATGATCTCGCCCATGGTTTCGCCGTCTTGTGGCACAGGCTGCATGGTTTCGGGGTCCAGCACGCGCACATCACGCTGCAGGTGGTAGCGCACGCCCTGGCGAGCGTTCAGACGGGCCCGATCGCCAATGTCCAGCGCATCCCACTCGGGGTGTTTGGGGCACACGGTGGCAGGGCCATAGACCTCGGTCAGGCCATACACATGGGTCAAGTCAAAGCCCATCTGCTCCATGCCCTCGATCATCGAAGCCGGAGGCGCAGCGCCCGCCACCATGGCCTTGATGCCTGCGGGTACGCCCGCCTTCATGGCGGCCGGGGCATTGACCAGCAGACCGTGCACGATGGGCGCACCGCAGTAATGCGTGACGCCGTGGTCGCGCATGGCATCGAACATGGCTTGGGCATCGACCTTGCGCAAACACACGTTCACGCCCGCACGCGCCGCCACCGTCCACGGAAAGCACCAGCCGTTGCAATGAAACATGGGCAACGTCCACAAATAGGCCGCGTGCTTGGGCATGTCCCATTCCAGGATGTTCGAGATCGCATTGGTCGCCGCGCCCCGGTGGTGGTAGACCACGCCCTTGGGGTTACCGGTGGTGCCACTGGTGTAGTTCAGCGCAATGGCATCCCATTCATCCCCAGGAAGGCTCCAGGCAAAGTTCGCATCACCACGGGCCACAAAGGCCTCGTACGTGAGCGTGCCCAGCGGCTCGGTCGCCCCGGTGTACAACGCATCTTCGACGTCAATCACCAGCAAAGGCCGGGTGGACTGGCGCAGCGCCAGCGCTTTTTTCATCACTCCCGCAAACTCCGGATCCACGATCACGGCCTTGGCCTCGCCGTGGTCCAACATGAAGGCCACGGTCTCCGGGTCCAGGCGGGTGTTGATCGCATTGAGCACCGCACCGGCCATCGGAATGCCAAAGTGCGCCTCGACCAGGGGTGGGGTGTTGGGCAGCATCACCGCCACCGTGTCGTTCTTGCCAATGCCCGCCTGCGCCAGCGCACTGGCCAACTGGCGGCAGCGGCGGTAGGTGCTGGCCCAGTCCTGGCGCAACTCGCCGTGCACGATGGCCAGGCGATGGGGGTACACCTCGGCCGTGCGCTCAATGAAGCTCAGCGGCGAGATGGCTGCGTGGTTGGCCGAGGTTTGGGGCAAGTCCTGGTCAAAGATGCTGACTTTTGTTTCGTTCATGGGGCATTCCAGTTCGGCTGTGGGTCCAATGGTGCACAGTTTGCCTGAGCTGGCGCACAAATCCATGCTGGTTTGCCCCGAAACACTTCACCCGGCCTGCCCGATCGCTGGCCCACATCGGTGAAAATAACCCCATGGCCATCCCCCAGTCTTTCATCCAGGAGTTGCTGTCCCGTGTCGACGTGGTCGACATCGTGGGCAAGTACGTGCAGCTCAAGAAAGGGGGCGCCAACTTCATGGGCCTGTGCCCTTTTCACGGCGAGAAATCCCCCAGCTTCAGCGTCAGCCCGACCAAGCAGTTTTTCCATTGCTTTGGGTGCGGCAAAAACGGCAACGCCATTGGTTTTTTGATGGAACACGCGGGCATGACCTTCATCGAAGCCGTCAAAGACCTGGCCCAGCAAACCGGCATGGTGGTGCCCGAAGAACAACAGTCGCCCGAAGACCGCGCCAAAGCGGCGGCCCAAAAAGCCAAGCAAGACAGCCTGAGCGATGTGCTGGAAAAAGCCGGAGACGCTTACCGCGAGCAGCTCAAAATCACGCCACGGGCGGTAGAGTATCTCAAGGGCAGAGGCTTGTCAGGCCAAATCGCCAAGCGCTTTGGCCTAGGCTACGCGCCCGAAGGCTGGCGCTCACTGGCCAGCATCTTCCCGCAATACGACGACCCGCTCTTGGCCGAGTCAGGCCTGGTGATCGTCAACGAAGAAGACGACAAAAGGTATGACCGTTTTCGGGACCGCATCATGTTCCCGATCCGCAACATCAAGGGCGAGTGCATCGGCTTTGGCGGGCGCGTGATTGGCAGCGGCACACCCAAATACCTCAACTCCCCCGAAACGCCGGTGTTCCACAAAGGCCGCGAGCTTTATGGCCTGTACGAAGCCCGCGAAGCCCTGCACAGCGCAGGCTATGTGCTGGTGACCGAAGGCTACATGGACGTGGTGGCGCTGGCCCAGCTGGGCTTTGCCAATGCGGTGGCCACGCTGGGCACAGCCTGCACGCCCGACCATGTGCAAAAGCTGTTCCGCTTCACCGATTCGGTGGTCTTCAGTTTTGACGGCGACGGTGCAGGCCGACGCGCCGCCCGCAAGGCGCTTGACGGGGCCCTGCCCTACGCCACCGATGTGCGCAGCATCAAGTTTTTGTTTTTGCCCGCCGAGCACGACCCCGACAGCTACGTCCGCGAGTTTGGCCAAGAAGCTTTTGCCGAGCAGATCAAGCAGGCCATGCCGCTGTCGCGGTTTTTGATCGACGCGGCCAGCGTCGACTGCGACTTGCAAACGGCCGAAGGTCGCGCCCGTTTATCGAGCCAAGCCCGCCCGCTGTGGCAACTGCTGCCCGACGGCGCGCTCAAACAGCAACTGCTGTCAGAGCTGGCACAACTGATCCAACTGGAAACCGCAGGCCTTGAAAAACTATGGGGCCAGCAAGCGGCCAGTGACCAGCGCTTTGCACCCGCTGCACGCAGTGCGGCGGCGCCCACACCCCAGTCGGCCAACGCGGCATTCAGCCAGGCCGCCAGTGCAGGGCAGGACGAATACCCCAACTTCGAGCCAAACTACGGCGAGCCACAGGCCTGGCCGGGTGCCAACACTTTCGTGCCGTCCAACGGCAACAGCCACTGGAAAAACAAAAGCCCCAACTGGACGCCCGGCTTCAAAGGCGACAGCAAGTACAAACGTGAGCAGCCACCGGTTTACACCGGCCCACGCACCGTGCCCGCCAGCCGAGCCGACCACGCGGCCCGACTGCTGCTGGGCAACATGGCGCTGTGGGAATCATTGGCCGGTCAAGACCACGCCATGTTGTGTGCCCTGCCCGCACCACATGGGCCTTTGTTTGCCTGGCTCGAATCCGTGTTTCATGAACAAGGGGCACTGGGCTGGTCCACATTGAGCGAATACATGCAAGGCCAGCCCTTTGCAGAAGATGCCCAGCGTTGGGTGGCACAGGACAGAATGAACAACGCGGTGGGTTTCGACAACGCCACCCCACCCGATCCGCAAGAGGCACGGCAAGAGCTGCGCAGATTGCTGAGCATGCTGATGATCGACCATCTGCAACAGCTTAAAAACGAGGCCTTGGCCCAACACCAAAGCGGCCAAGACCCTGAAGCACTGGCCCGTTACAGCAGCTTGGACAAACGCTGGCGTGAACTCAAAGCCACGGCCCATTTGGCCAGCCTGCCTTGAGGCTCACTTGCCCACCAGCTGATTGAACTTGTCGGCTGCAAAACTCTCGCGGGCGGCGCCCCCTTCGGGCATCTGCACTTGTTGCTGTGCACACAACTGCTCCAGGGCTTTCCAGATCATTGAAATTTGCTGCTCCTGCCCGGCGGCGTTGTCAATCAGCCCTCGCAAAGCCTGACTCACCGGGTCGTCGTCTTGCGTGATGCCATAGGCGCTGAATTTGCGCTCGGTGCCCGACACATCCGCGCTCTCGCCCGACTTGGACGGGATGATGCGCGCCGGAATGCCCACCGCAGTGGCCCCGGCAGGCACTGGCTTGATCACCACCGCGTTGCTGCCGATCTTGGCCCCATCGCCCACCTCAAAACCGCCCAGCACCTTGGCCCCGGCACTCACCACCACATCTTTGCCCAGCGTAGGGTGGCGCTTGGCACCTTTGTAAAGCGATGTACCGCCCAAGGTCACACCCTGGTAAATGGTGCAGCCGTCGCCAATTTCGGCGGTTTCTCCCACCACCACGCCCATGGCATGGTCAAAAAAGACACGTTCACCGATCTTGGCACCCGGGTGAATTTCGATGCCCGTCAAGCCACGCGAGATGTGCGAGATGAAACGCCCCAGCCACTTGAAACCGTGGTTCCAGCACCAGTGCGCACGGCGGTGCAGCACCAAAGCATGCAGGCCCGGGTAACAGGTCAGCACCTCCCAAGCGGTGCGGGCGGCGGGGTCCCGGTCAAGGATGCACTGGATGTCGGAGCGAAGGCGAGAAAACATAGGCTTTGAGTCTATCGCTTGACGCTGGCGTTTTGGATCATGGCCTTGGCCACCCCGCGCAGGATGTGGATTTCTTCCGGGCTCAGGTCGGCCCGGTTGAACAACTGGTTCAGACGCGGCATCAGTTTTTTGGGCGCGGCCGGGTCCAAAAAGCCGATGTCGGTCAACGCTTGTTCCCAATGGGTCAGCATGCCGGCCACTTGCTGCGCATCGGCTTTGTCGGATGGCACCACAGCGTCTTGTACCGGAAAGCCTCCCAAAGCCACGCGCCAGTCGTAGGCAATGACCTGAATGGCCGAGCCCAAATTGAGTGAACCAAATTGCGGATGGGTGGGGATGGACAGCGCCACATGGCAGCGGTAAACGTCTTCGTTTTTCATGCCAAAGCGCTCGCAGCCAAACAAAAAAGCCACGCTCTGCTCGGGCGCACCGGGCCGAGTCAGCTCGGCAAAGTGCTCGCGTGGCGAGCGGGTGGGCGGGCCAAAGTCGCGCGGCGTCATGGCGGTGGCACACAAATGGGTCACGCCCTCCAAGGCTTCGTCCAGCGTGTCGACCACCCGCGCCTTGGCCAGCACGTCGTTGGCTCCGCTGGCGCGCTGGATGGTTTCTTCTTTGCGCAGCACATTGGGCCAGCGCGGCGCCACCAGCACCAAGTCGTCAAAGCCCATGACTTTCAATGCGCGGGCGGCAGCACCCACGTTGCC
>CAJBLW010000218.1 GCA_903953985.1 uncultured Burkholderiales bacterium | reverse complement strand
GCCATCGATGTGCCTTATCCCTTGGCGCGAGACGCCGACAACAGGCCCCAAGCGGGCCGCACCTCCACCGCCGAGCACATGGCTTTTTTGCGCGAAGAAGTGCAAGCGGTTTTGAAGCGCACGGGTGCCACGCAGGTGGTCTTGGTCGGCAACTCGCGGGGTGGCAATGCGATTCGCAACTTCATCTGCAACGGTGGGGGGCAAAACCTCGTCAGCCATGCGGTGCTGGGCGGCACACCCAATCACGGTGTTCAGGCCATCCCCGGCGTCAACGAAGCCAATGAATTTTCTGGCACCGGACCCTTTCTGAGTCAGCTCAATGCGCCCAAAAATGCACAGGGCGACGAGGTGTGCGGCCCTGCCAAATGGATGACCATCCGCTCGGACAACAACGACAAGTTTGCACAGCCCGATGGCCTGTGGATTGGCATGAAAGGCAAAGCGACCAACGTGACTTTTGCCGGCCCGGAGCTCAAAGGGGCGACCAACGTGGTGATTCCCAAAATTGACCACCGTGAAACCTCTTACTCTGCAGATGCTTTCGAGGCCACTTACCGTTTCATCACCGGACAATCGCCCCAAGTGGTCATTCGACCTGACATCGCGATGGTGTTGAACGGCAAATTGGTTGGCTTGGGCTTGAACCCGCAGGACCCGACAAGTGGCAACTACTCAAACAACTTGCCCTTGGCGGGCGCAAGCCTGACGGTCTATGCGGTGGACCCGATCACCGGTCAGCGCCAGGGCGCTGCCGTGCACCGCAAGACTGCGGGTGCCGATGGCCTGTGGGGACCGTTCAAGGCGCAGACTCAAACGACTTATGAATTTGTCATTGAGGCCCAAGGCTACGCGACGACCCACATTTACCGCAGCCCGTTTCCTCGCTCCAGTGACATTGTGCACATGAAGCCCGAACGCGTGGCCGAAGCCGACCGGTCGGCTGCAGCGCTGGTCAGCTTTGTCCGGCCGCGTGGCTACTTCGACCCGCAGCGTGACAGCATGCGCCTGGACGGCAAGACAAGCTTGCCGGGTGTGCCCCCAGGAGCTGGCGTGGCCACCTCCAAACTGCGGCTGGATGACAAAACCCAGCGAACTGTGGCCGCTGAATTTAATGGCGAGCGCCTGGTAGGCTTGACCTGGCCCATGGCCGAGGGTCGCACCACAGTGCTGGAATTGACCTATTGAAGTGCCTGGCGCATGCAAGTCCATTTCTCAGTCAGACCTCAAGCACAGGCCCAATCGCCGACGCCAAGAATCCGATCCGGTTCGTGGAAACTTTCCTGGCTGGCGGCACCTGTGACCGTTCTTTGATCATTCAGGATGTGATGCCACCGAGCGCGAGTTGAGGGGTTCAAGCCAGGTGTGGTGGTGGCACAAAGCCGCACCACTCGGTTTCAAGCCAGCGGGCCATGTTCAGGCAAAGCAGGTCGGCAAAACTGTTGCCGATGATTTGCGCGCCGACGGGTAAGCCGCCAGGGCTTTGCCCGATCGGGATGGCGGTGGCGGGCAGGCCCACCACGCCGGGATAGCCCGCCCAGAACAGGCTGTCGGTGTGTGGCTGGTCCTGGCCGTTGACCTGCAGCATGCGCTCCCATCGCTCGCCTTGTTGGTTGTGCAAAAAGGCGGGCGATGTGGCCACCGGGGTGATGAGCAGGTCCACCGACTCGAAATAGCTTTGCCACTGCGCCCTCAGCACGGCGCGTTGCTGGTCGAACTCGACCCAGTCGCGGTGCGTCAGGGTGCTGCCGCGCCAGACGCGTTCGCGCATGGTGTCGAGTGCCGGGTCGGCCTGCTGGCCCAGGGCCTGAAAGCGGGCGAAAGTCGCGTCGTCGAGCCAGGCGCCCGTGGCCGAGCGCAGCAAGTACGAATACACGCGGTGCGACTGCGCGCTGTCCACCGGGCGGTGGTCGTCCAAGACGGTCACGCCCTGGGCGCGTAAAAAGTCGGCCAGCGCGTGCAGTCGGTTCTGGATGCTCTTGTCTACCCGCGCCTCGAGGTCGTCGTAGACGAAGGCCACTCGGCACTGCCGCAGCGGCTTGTCGTTGCGACGCCAGTGCGCGGGCGTCCAGCCCAGCGGGCCAAACTGCTGCAGCGGCGTGGTCAGCACCTGCATGGCCAGCTGCAGGTCTTGAGCGCTGCGCGCCAGCGGACCGGCCACGGCAATGTCCAGGCTGTCAATGCAGCGCACGCCCGGCAGCTGGTGGCCTTGCATGGGCACCACACCCCAGGTGGGCTTGTGCCCATAAACGCCGCAGTAATGCGCCGGGTTGCGGATGGATGCGCCAATGTCGCTGCCCAGCTCCAGCGGGGTCATGCCTGCGGCCAGCGCCGCACTGGCCCCACCCGACGATCCGCCCGGCGAGCGGCTCAGGTCCCAGGGGTTGTTCGTGGTGCCATAGACCGGGTTGAACGTCTGCCAGTCGCCTAAAGCCACCGGCACATTGGTTTTGCCAAACACCACCGCCCCGGCGTCCAGCAGGCGCTGCACCGCCACGGCCGGTTGTTGTGCGATGTTGTCCTTGTACTGAGGAAAGCCCCAACAAGTGGGCGTGCCCGGCAAATCAAATGACTCTTTCACAGTCATGGGCAGTCCGTGCAGCAGCCCCCAGTCCTCGCCACGGACACGCGCCGCGTCGGCTTGGGTGGCGCGTTCACGGGCAGCCTCAAAGCTGCGCACCACCACCGCGTTGATCGGGCCATCATGCTGCGCCACGCGGGCGATGTGCTGCTCCAGCAGTTGGGTGCTGGTGACTTCGCCTGCGCGCAGGCGGGCCATCAGTTCGGTGGCGGTGTTGTAAGTGAAGTCGGTCATGCGGGGCCAAGGAGGCTGGAATGAAAAAACCCGGGCATGTCACGAGGGGTGAGCATGTCCCGGGCGGCGCGAGCGTCAGCGCATTTGCGCTGCGCACTCAGGGCTTCACTGCGGCTCGACGTTGGCGGCCTTGAACAGTGCGCGGTAGCGGCTGACTTCCTGGGTGTAGAACTTGTCCAGATCGGCCACGCTCATGCCCGCGGGCACTTGGCTGCCGGTGGTGGTCATGCCTTTGACGAAGGTCTCGGATTTGATGGCCTCGTTCATGGCTTGGTTGAGTTTCTGAACCACGGCATCGGGTGTGTTTTTGGACACCTGCAGACCGATCCAGATGTCAAAAATAAAGTCGGACATGCCGCGCTGAGCGCTGATCGGGGCGGCTTCAGGCAGTTGTGGGTGGGGCGCGGTGGAGGTGATGCCGATGATCTTGAAGCGGTTGTCCTTGACCATGCCGATGATGGGACCTGCGACCGGCACGAAGGCCATGTCCACGTTATTACCGCCCAGATCGGTGTAGATCTGCACGGCCGCTTTGTAGGGTACGTGCAGCAGGTCCAGGCCCGTCAGCGTCTTGAAGCGCTCACCCATGATGTGGTACAGCGAGCCCTGACCTATGCTCGCGTAACTGACCTTTTTGCCTTTGGCCCAGGCCATGAATTCGGTCAAATTGTTGACGGGCAGGTCCTTGCGCACGGCCAAGCCGATCGAGGTGCGGCCCAACAAGCTGGCCAGCCGCACTTCTTCGGGTTTGAACTTGACGGCCGACAAGGCCAGCGGTGCCATCACCAGTTCCATCGGGGTGCCGAGTAACTGATAGTAGCCATCGGCCGGTGCCGCCAGCACCTTCTGGATGCCCAGGGCACCGCTCACGCCGCCCAGGTTTTCGACCATCATTTTCTGGCCCAGGCTTTTTTCGTACTCGACCTGCACCAGTCGGGCCACCGCATCCGAAGGGCCACCTGCAGGGTAGGGCACCATCACGGTGACCATCTTGTTGGGAAAGCCCTGCGCAGAGGCGCTGAGCACCATCAGGCTGCTCAGCAGGCCCGCGAGCAGGCTGGAAATCGTACGGCGTGAAATCATGGGTTCGTCCTTGTTCGTCTTGGTGAAGGGGGCGCTTTGCCACCCCGGGGCAGGGCCACAGTCTGAACAAGTTACGGGTTTGACGTTATCGAAAAATTGCAATCTCTGGGCGGGGTTTTCCCGAGACGGGCGATTCAGTGTGGTGTGGTCAAGCCCTGTACCGCCTGTCGGGCTGCTTGCAGGCCCTGCTGCCAGACCTGTTCTTGCCACGCAGCCGAGGGCGGGTTGAAGGCCTTCAGCATGTCGGCTCGGATGGCGCGGTGCTGCTCGGGCGGGGCCTCGGGGTGCAGGGCCAGCCAGTGGTCGGCCCGCATGGCTTGGATCATCTGCGCCAGCGGCAAGGTGCCAAACTCCAGGCAAATGCCGGTGTATTGAGCCTCTGGGCACTCTTCGTAAATAGCCATCTGGATGGGCCCGGACAGTGGCACGCTTTGGGACGTGCCTGTGTCAACCGAGGTGATGTCCGGCCCCCACCACTGGCGGGCGCGTTGAAGTGTTTCGCCGTTGTCGGTGCAGGCAAAAATGCGCTCGCCGTGGCCGTGTGGCCCCAAGCCCGTGTGCAGGTCGATCCAGGCGATCTGGCGGGCCTGACCCAAATGGGTTCGCAGCACCTGCCGGAATGTGCGGTGACTCCAGGTGGGGGCCAGGCCTCCGAACCAGACGCCTTGGGGAAACTGGTATTGCCCACTGGTGATGGCCCGCTGCATGCGGCGCTCACCCCAGACCTCGGCCTGGGCTTGCAGTGCTGCCGAGGCTTGCGGGCTGGGCGGCCATTGTTGGGGCAGCAGCAGGTCGTGGATTTGGGCGTAGTCGGCGTTGACCGGCAAGGGCTGGGCAAAGTCGATGAAGTTGCGGTTGAGGTCCACGTTGTCTTCGTTGACCCGCCGCGCATGCGAGAAGCCATGCGGGTTGACCGCATGCACATGCACCACGGCCACACCGGGCGGCAGCGCGAGGCTGCGCAGCAAACCGGTTTGTATGGCCGAGCCGCAAAAGCCCTCGATGCCGTGCACCGCGCTGGTGGTCATCAGCACTTGGGCGGCATCGGCCGGGCCTTGAACGGCCACGTCCATGGCGAGTTCTTCGCCCTGTGCACCCAGCAAAGGCCATGCATAACGGTGCAGCTGCGCCCCACAGGCATCGGCGGCCTGCACAAAACGCGCACGGGCTTCCCGGTAGCTGGGGCTGAAAAGCGGTGTGCTCATGGTATGGCCTTGCGTTGGTTCAGCCAGCCAGCCGCCAGGCCAAAGCCCGCGATCATTCCCATGCCGCACAGGGCCAGGGCGTCCGGTAGGTGGTCAAACATCCACCAACCGCCAAGCGCAGAAAAACCGATGGCCGAGTAAAGGTAAGGCGTTAAGACCGAGGCAGGCGCTTTGGAAAACGCCAGCACCGTGAAATACTGGCCGTAAGAGCCTGCCAGCGCCACCAAGCCCAGCAGGGCCAAGTCTGGCCAGGACATCTGGTTCGGCCAGAAAAAAGGCACTGCGGCCGACATGAGCGCAAAGCCCAGAACGCTGGTGCAAAGCTGAATGGTGAGCGGTGAGTCCTGCCGCGCCAGGTAGCCCGTGAGGGTCTGAAAGCCGGTGTAGCAAACCACCCCCATCAGCGCCAGGCCAGCGCCCATGGGGTCCGCGTCACCGCCTGGGCGCACCACCAGCAAGGCGCCCGTCATTCCGCCTGCCACACACAGCCAGCCCAGCCAGGACACGCTTTCCTTCATCACAAACCGGGCCACCAAGGTCACGGCCAGCGGCACCAGGCAATAGATGGCAGTGAACTCGGCCACGGGCATGCGCTGCAAAGCGCCATAGCCAAACACGCTGCCGCCTACGACCAGCGCGCCACGCAGCAGTTGCAACCGCCACTGCCGTGTGCGCCACATTTCGGGCGAATGCCTGCGCCAGATCGTGGCGCTGACCAGCGCGGTTTGCAGGGCGTAGCGCGTCCAGATGATGATGACGGGCGCCACGCTGAGCATCAGCTTTTTGCTCAGGGTGTCTTGCGTCGACAGACAGGCCATGGCTGCGACCATGGTCAGGATGGCGGTGAGCTGGGTCTGGCGGGCGGTGCTCATCTTTTGTGCAGCGTGTCTGAGGGCAGTTCGCCAAACAGCTGCTTATAGTCTTGAGCGAACTGGCTCAGGTGCCAAAAGCCCCAGTGCGAGGCGATATCTTGGATGGTCACGCCCGGGGCGGCTTGGCGCAAGGCTCGGCGCACGCTGTTCAGGCGAAGCGAGCGCAAGTACTTGATGGGCGTGGTGCCCAGCACGTCCTGAAAGCAGTAATTGAGTTTGCGTCGGCTGGTGCCCACGCGGCTACAAACCTCCAGGATGGAGAGCGGCTCGTCGGCGTGGCCCATCATCAGCTCACAGGCCCGGTCCACCAGTTTCTTGCGTCGCTCCAAGGTGGGCAGCTCGGAGGTGTCGACCTTCGCTGGCAAAGCTTCCAGCCATTCCATCAAGATCTCGTCGCGTAACTGGCGCAGGGCTTGCGGGTCGTGCTGGCGGTGGGCCAGGGCGCTGGCTTGATCCAGCACGGTGAGTTGCAGGTCGCGCAGGTTCTGCGCCTTGATGTCGGTGGTGG
>CAJBLW010000217.1 GCA_903953985.1 uncultured Burkholderiales bacterium | reverse complement strand
ATGGCCGTGGCCGCTGCCGTGGGCTTGGCCTTTGAGCGGTTCATTGTGCGGCCTGTGTATGGTCAGCACCTCAAGCAAATTTTGATCACCATGGGCGGCATGATCATTGGCGAAGAACTCATCAAGGTCATCTGGGGCCCGCTGCAGATCGCCTTGCCTTTGCCCGAAGCCATGCGCGGCTCGGTGTTGTGGGGTGACGCGGCCATTGAAAAGTACCGATTGCTGGCCGTGGTGGTGGGTTTGGCTGTCTTGGCTTTGCAGATGTGGGTGTTGGGCCGCACGAAGATCGGTTTGCTGATTCGCGCCGGGGTGCAAAACCGCGAGATGGTCGAGTCGCTGGGCTACCGAATTCAACGCTTGTTTGTGGGCGTTTTCGTGGTGGGCAGTGCACTGGCGGGGCTGGGTGGCGTGATGTGGGGTCTGTACCAACAAAACGTGGTGCCGCAAATGGGCGCGCAGGTCAATGTGTTGATCTTCATCGTCATCATCATTGGCGGGCTGGGCTCTACCGGCGGGGCCTTGATCGGCGCTTTGCTGGTGGGCCTGATGGCCAACTACACCGGTTTTTTGACCCCCAAGGTGGCGCTGTTTTCGAACATCGCGCTGATGGCGGCGATTTTGCTGTGGCGGCCGCAGGGGGTCTACCCTGTGGCCAACCGCTAAAAGGGCAGGGCATGTTGAACCGTTTGATTTCCAACGACCCGCCGCGCAGCCGTTTGCTCGCTGCGGTACTGATCATGATTTTGTTGGGCCTGGCCTTTGCTCCATTTTTGTTTCCAGGGGTCAAGGCCTTGTCGGTGGCCGCCAAGGTGCTGATTTTTGTGGTGCTGGTGGTCGGCTTTGATTTGTTGCTGGGTTACACCGGCATCGTGAGTTTTGCCCACACCATGTTCTTTGGCATTGGGGCCTATGGCATTGCGATTTCGTCGAACACTTGGGGGCCGACCTGGGGCGCCATCGGCTTGGGTTTTGTGCTCTCCCTGGGCATTACGCTGGTTTTTTCTTTGGCCATTGGTCTGTTTTCGCTGCGGGTGCGGGCGATCTTTTTCGCCATGATCACGCTGGCCGTGGCCGCTGCTTTCCAGACGCTGGCCTCTCAGCTGTCGGACTTTACGGGGGGAGAAGATGGCTTGAGTTTCAAGGTGCCCGAGCTTTTGTCGCCGGGCACCGAGTTCAGCGACGAGCCATTTTTGGGCGTATCACTTGACGGGCGTTTGCTGTCTTACTACCTGCTGTTTGTGCTGGCTTTGGGCATGCTGCTGGCCATGCTGCGCATCGTCAACTCGCCTTTTGGACGGGTCTTGCAGGCCATCCGCGAAAACGAGTTCCGTGCAGAGGCGATTGGTTACCGGGTGGTGGTGTACCGCACGTTGTCGAGCGTGCTGTCGGCCTCGTTCGCTTGTGTGGCCGGGGCCATGCTGGCGCTTTGGCTGCGCTACAACGGGCCTGACACTTCGCTGAGTTTTGAAATCATGATGGACGTGCTCTTGATCGTGGTGATCGGCGGCATGGGCACGGTCTATGGCGCGGCGATTGGTTCGGTGCTTTTTTTGCTGGCGCAAAGCTATTTGCAAGACCTGTTGCGTCTGGCCAGTGAGGCTACAACGGCGCTGCCTTTGTTGTCGGCACTGTTGTCGCCCGACCGCTGGCTGCTGTGGCTGGGCTTGTTGTTTGTGCTGTCGGTGTATTACTTTCCCACGGGCGTCGTGGGGCGATTGCGCACACGCGCAGCCTTGAAGAAGTCGTCCAAACAGACAGGAATTGAGGAGGTTGCATGAGCTTCACGTCCCAATACGCTCAATGCGCCGGGTTGGAAATCCATTACACCGACTGGGGCAAGGCTGAAAAAGGCACGGTGTTCGCCTGGCATGGCCTGGCCCGCACGGGCCGCGACATGGATGAACTGGCCGCGCACCTGAGCGCACGCGGCTGGCGCGTGATTTGTCCCGACACGGTGGGGCGCGGTCTGTCGCAGTGGAGCGCCGACCCTGAAAATGAATACTGTCTGGCTTTTTACGCCCGACTGGCGCGTGAGCTGATGGACGGCCTGCAACTGCGGGCGGTGCATTGGGTGGGCACCTCGATGGGCGGCGCAATTGGCACGGTGTGCGCCGCTGGCCTACACGAGCCCACGCTCAAGCACCGAATTTTGAGTTTGACGCTGAACGACAACGCGCCCGAGTTGGCGTCTGCTGCCATTGCGCGCATCAAAACTTATGCGGGCAGTCCGCCGAGCTTTGCCACGGTGACCGAGCTGGAGGCTTTTTTACGGCAGGTTTACCAGCCCTTTGGTTGGCTCAGTGAGGCGCAATGGCGTCGATTGACCGAGACCTCGGTGCGCCGCCTGCCCAATGGCCACATCACACCGCATTACGACCCGGCCATGGCCTTGCAGCTGACGGTGCACCCTGACGATTACCTGATTTGGCCGCATTACGACGCCCTAGATCTGCCCGTGCTGCTGCTGCGCGGGGTGACGTCGGACTTGGTGCTGCCCGAAACTGCTGCCGAGATGCGCCGCCGGGGCCCGGGAGCACGCAGCCTGCTCAAGCACATCGAGGTGCCTGGCTGCGGTCATGCCCCGGCGCTGAATGTGCTGCAGCAACTCGAATGGGTGACCGATTTCATCGAAGCGGTGTAAATTGATATGAACTCGAATTGCGCGAAGGAACTGACGTGACGTTGAAGTCCAAGGTTCTTTCCAATTCGGTGCTTTGTGTCAGGGAACTGACCTCTGTTTTAAAAGCCGGGTGAACAGTTGGTGTTCGCAGCCGGGGTCGCTGCAGTCGTTGCATTGCCAAACGCTGCGGCCCTGGTTGATGGCAAACTGGCCTTGCTCACGGATGTCTTGTGCGGATGCATCCTCGCCCGCCAAACCCAGCGCCAGCAAGGCGTTGTCCAAACGTCGTGGCCCTTGACCGTAAACCACCCGATATGGCGTGCCTGAGCGCTCCAGCGCTTGCCGCACCAAGGTGTCGATTGGGCCGCGCACCTGGGGACCATCGCGTTTCAGACCGTCCGGCACCCATGGCAGGTCTAGCCCCATGACCAAGGTGATGTCGTACAGGGTCTGGTGCGCCAAAGCCATGGGGTAGAGGCGCTCGTCATCAAACAAAAGATGGCTGTAGATGGCGGTCATCAGAGGCGTGGTGTCAGACAAAAGCCAGGTGTCGGGCGATTGATGGGCCACGGGGTGCGCGGCAACGGCTTGCTGCTGCGCGATGGCCATTTGCTCGTGGCGCTGCGGT
>CAJBLW010000216.1 GCA_903953985.1 uncultured Burkholderiales bacterium | reverse complement strand
TCCAAATTTGCGCTGACCCCTCAATTGGGCTTCACCTATGTCCTGAATGAAAAATGGATGCTGGATACTTCCTTGAGCAAAACCTTTTTGAAGAACCGCACTTCATTTTCCACAGGGCAAACCATTGATACAACCCTTGACCCTATTTCCTTCAGTCTGGGTTTAGGTATGCGTTTCTGATCAACCGGCATTGATGAGCCAAACACCCGCTGTCGCGGGTGTTTTTCATTTCGGACTCAGACTGCTGAGCGCTGTAAACGGTCGCGCACGCCTTCCCAGTCGGGGGTGTCGGGCGGCAGTTCCACCCAGATTTGCTGCACGCCCTGGGCGTCCAGTTCGCGCAGCACGCTGAACAACTTATGCGCAGCCTTCTCGGCATCCTGTGGCTGGGCACGCCACAGCACACCAGCGCCGCCCACATCTTCGGGTTGTGGTCGCACAACAGACCAAACCCCCAAATTATTAGAGTGCGGCCCCAGGGCATGCAATTTGTGAGCGATGTCGGCTGCCGACATCAGGCGCACCTTGGCGCGGGGCGCGTAATGCGATTCCAGCGTGCCCGAGGCGCGGGGCGCAGCTTGACTCAACGCGTTCTGGTCCAACACAACCCGCCCGCAAGCCGCTTCAATTTGTACCCGCGTGATGTGCCCCGGACGCAGCATCACGGGCTCGCCACGGGTGCAATCGATGATGGTGGACTCGATGCCCACATCGCAGTCGCCACCGTCCAGAATCAGCAACTCTGGCCCGAGCTCGGACTGCACATGCGCGGCCGTGGTCGGGCTGACGCGGCCGAAGCGGTTGGCACTGGGGGCCGACACGCCATGCACACCCAACGTTGCGCAGGCGTGTAACAGGGCCTGAGCCACCGGATGCGAGGGGCAGCGCAGGCCGATGGAGTCTTGCCCACCCGCCGAGGCCGTCGCCACACCGCTTTGGCGCGGCAAGATCAAGGTCAAAGGGCCGGGCCAAAAGGCATCGATCAGCGCTTGCGCAAAGTCGGGTACTTGCGCGGCAAACACCGGTACTTGCGAGGCGCTGGCCACATGCACGATGAGCGGGTGGTCGGCCGGGCGACCCTTGGCCACAAAGATTTTCGTCACGGCCGCGTCATCGGTGGCATTGGCGGCCAGGCCATACACCGTCTCGGTGGGCAGGCCGACCAACTCGCCTTCACGCAAAGCATGTGCAGCCTGCGCAATGGCCGCATCCGAGGCAATCAGGATCATGGTGGTCTTTAAAACGCTTCGATGCCAAGCAAGGCTGCCGCTTGCAAGGCGGTGGCCCGCACAACCTCGGGCGTGGCACCGGTGATGTTCAGGTGGCCCATCTTTCGACCTGGGCGAGCCGACAACTTGCCGTAAAGGTGCAAATGCGTGCCGGGCAGCGCCAGCACTTGTTGCCAAGCGGGGGTGGTTGGGCCTTTGCCCGTAGGCATGACTTCGGGCCACAGATCGCCCAACAAATTGAGCATGATGGCCGCTGAGTGTTGGCGCGGCTGCGTGAGTGGCAAACCCGCCAGCGTGCGCACCTGCAGCTCAAACTGCGATTGGTCGCAGGCGTTCATGGTGTAGTGGCCACTGTTGTGCGGGCGGGGGGCCATCTCATTCACCACCAGTTGGCCGCCTTCGAGCAGGAAAAATTCCACGCACAGCACGCCCACGTAATTCAACCCGTCGGCAATGGCGCGGGTGGCGGCCACGGCTTGCGCCGCCACGTCTGAGGGCACCGCGCCTTCGTACACGCGGGTCACGGCCAAAATGCCCTCGCGGTGCAGATTCGATTGCACCGGAAAATTCACCATCTGCCCATCGGCTCCACGGGCCACGATGACCGAGCACTCGGCCTGCAGCGGCAGCATTTTTTCGAGCACGCAAGGCACGCTTTTCAACTCTGCCCACTCGTCCGCCAACTCTTCGCGGGTCTTGACCCGGATCTGGCCTTTGCCGTCGTAGCCCATGCGGGCCGTTTTGAGGATGCCCGGCAACAACTCAGCGCTCACGGCAGCCAGCTGCGCAGGGTTCCCGATGAGGGCGTGCGGGGCCACCGGCACGCCGCAGCGCACAAAGTGGGCCTTCTCGGCGGCGCGGTCTTGCGCAATCGCCACCGACTCGGACGCCGGCGCCACCGGGCGGTGAGCGCCCAGCGTTACCAGCGCGGGTGCGGGCACGTTTTCAAATTCGGTGGTGATGGCGGCGCAGCGCTGCATCAGCTGCGCCAGACCCTGCTCATCCAAATAATCGGTCTGGATGTGGTGGTGGCTGACCAAGCCAGCAGGGCTGGCCGCATCGGGATCGAGCACTGCGGTGAAGTACCCCATGGCCTGCGCCGCCTGCACGAACATGCGGCCCAACTGGCCACCGCCCATCACGCCCAAAGTGGCCATCTGGCCATTGACCATAGAGCCCGGCAAAATGGCGCGGCTCATGCGGCACCTGCTGGTGAAGCGGGCGAAAGGGTCATGGCGCGGGCCATGGCGGTTTGTTCGGCGCGAAAAGCCTCCAGCTTTTGGCGCAGGGCCGGGTCGTTGTTGGCCAGCATGGCCACGGCAAACAAAGCCGCATTGGCCGCACCGGCTGCGCCAATGGCAAAGGTGGCCACCGGCACGCCTTTGGGCATTTGCACAATGCTGTGCAGCGAATCCACCCCCGACAGGGCTTTGGTCTGCACCGGCACACCCAGCACTGGCACCACGGTTTTCGCCGCCAGCATGCCGGGCAGGTGGGCAGCGCCGCCTGCGCCCGCGATGATGGCTTGCAATCCGCGCGCAGCGGCAGTCTCTGCGTAAGTGAACATATCGTCCGGCATTCTGTGGGCCGAAACCACGCGGGCATCGTGAGGGATGCCAAACTGTTGGAGAATCTGGACTGCGTGCTGCATGGTGTCCCAGTCGGAGCTGGAACCCATGACGACGCCGATGAGCGCTTGAGTCATTGGGTGCTTTTCGTGATCAATCTTGAATTTTAAGGTTTCACCCGCTTGAGATCTGAAACACAACCCGGAACACTGCCCACCATGATGGACGTCACGATACAAAACTTTGAAGCCGAGGTCATCGAAGCCTCCATGACCACGCCCGTGTTGGTGGATTTTTGGGCCCCCTGGTGTGGCCCGTGCAAGTCTTTAGGCCCTGTGCTCGAAAAAGTCGAGGCCGCTTACGAAGGCCGCTTCAAGTTGGTCAAAATCGACTCTGACCAAGAGCAGCAACTGGCCCAGGCCTTTGGCATCAAAAGCATCCCAACCTGTGTGTTGCTGAAAAACGGCCAACCCGTCGATGGTTTCATGGGCGCTTTGCCCGAAGGCCAGGTCAAGCAATTCCTGGACAAACACCTGCCTGCCGCTGAAGAACTGCAGGCCCAAGCTGTCGCCGAGGAAGCCCAGAGGCACCTGCAAACGGGCGACGCGCACAGCGCCCGCAACGCTTTGGAACAAGCCCTGGCCACCAATCCCGGCAACGACGACGCCCGTTTTGATCTGGTCAAGCTGCTGATTGGCCTGGGCGAGCTGGCCGAAGCCGACGCCTTGCTGGCCCCGGCCATGGCCCGCATCCCGGTACCGCTGCGCTTTGAGGCGCAAACCCAGTGGCTCAAAGCCTTGGAGTTTGTGACCACCGACCCCCGTGGTGAATGGGAGTTGGACCAGTTTGACGCCTTGATTGCCCAGAACAAACGTGACTTTGAAGCCCGTTTTGCCAAAAGCCGCCTGTTGATCGCGATCGGACAATGGGAAGCGGCCATGGACGAATTGCTCGAAATCATCATGCGCGACAAAAAATGGGACGACGAAGCCCCGCGCAAAACCTTTGTCGCCCTGCTGGAACTGATGACACCCCCCAAATCCAAAGCACAAGACGCCACAGGCAAATCAGCCGGTGGCATCGAGTTGATGGGCAAAGCCGCCATGCAAGAAGACCCGCACATGGCCATGATCTCCAGCTACCGGCGCAAGCTGAGCATGATGCTCAACTGAAACCTCACGCGCAACCCCACGCCCGATCCGCTGCAGGCGATGCAGACTGATCGGGTTTTTTCAACACAGGGCCAAGCAAGCGCTCAATGAATGGCCCCGGCCTGACGTTCGATGTCCATGCGCATGCGCTGCAGCAGGCCTGCCGACATGAGCACCTCTCCCACCACAAACATCGGCCCCACCAGCAAGCCCACCACATCGTCCACAAAAGCCGGTTTGCGGCCCTCGAAATAGTGGCCAATGAACTGCAAAACCCAGCCGATGAGAAACAGGCCCAAGCCCGCCTGCCAAATCGCCAGCCCCAGGGCTTGCGCCAGGGGTGGCACCTCATGGGCGGCCGCGATCAGCACGCCATTGACCACCGATGTGGCCACGCCCAGCAACAGCTCACCGCGACTCAGGTACCACAGGCTGGTGAGTGCCCACATGGCCCAGGCCAGCGTCAACATCTGACCCGCCACAGACCAGGCCGGGCCGAGCATCAGGACGCCGATGGACAGGAAAATCAGCGGAATGCCCACCAGGTGGGTGGCGATGTTGCGGCGATCGCGGTGGTAATGGGCGTACGTCACCATCAACTGCGTCGCAGGTCGGAAAAGCGTCATTTGATCCTCTCATTCGGGCGACCCAAACACCCAATGTAATACTTGTCGTTACAGACATTTACCGGTTTTGGCCCGCCAAGCGGGTTGTGCCAGCCGGATTTTCAGTGGATGCCCCCTAGAATTGAATCACCACTTCCGAATTTATTTTGAGTCATGTCTCGCCTCCAACCCCTGATCACCCCTGAAGAGCTGCAATGTCTGCTCGGTGGTGCTCCTGTGCGCTCGAACGTGCCCAGCCGCAGCCTTCTGGCGCAACTTCCGTCCCTGCACTGGGGTGCTGCAATCTGGCTTGTCAAAGGCATTTTCCTGTATGCCGTGCTCATGAGCCCCGAAGCTGCCAACCTGGTGGGCAGCAGCCGTTACTTGTCGATGCGCGGCTGCCTAGAGCTGGTTTGCTTGGCCGCTTTCTGGGGCGCTTGCCTGCACCCGCGTGGCCGTCTGGTCGCCTGCGCCAGCTTGCTGGTGGCGGGCACCACCTTGCTGCTCGATGCCATGACGCTGTTGGCCTTCACCAGTTGATGTCCCAACTCCCAAGAAAAAGGCGCTGCCATGCAACGCTTTTTTTTCGGCTGAATCCGGCCAGCTTCAGGTCATCAGCTTCTTCATCGCCTCTTCGTATTTGGCGGCCGTTTTCTCAATCACCTCTCGCGGCAAGCGCGGCGCAGGCGGGGTCTTGTCCCAGGGCTTGCCGTTGATCTGAGCAGTTTCCAGCCAGTCGCGCAAAAATTGCTTGTCGTAGCTGGGGGGGTTCACACCCTCTGCATAACTGTCGGCGGGCCAGTAACGCGATGAATCGGGTGTCAGCACCTCGTCCATCAGCACCAAGGTGCCGTCGGCGTCCAGTCCAAACTCGAACTTGGTGTCGGCAATGATGATGCCTTTGCCCGCCGCGATGTCGCGCGCTGCTTTGTAAAGCTGGAGGCTGATGTCGCGGATGCGGGTGGCCAGGTCGAGGCCGATCATGGCCTCGGTCTGCTCGAAGGTGATGTTCTCGTCGTGCTCGCCCACCGCCGCTTTGGCCGCTGGCGTGTAGATGGGCTCGGGCAGGCGGCTGGCGTTTTTCAGGCCAGCAGGCAGTTTCACACCGCACACCGCCTGGTTGTCCTGGTATTCCTTCCAACCGCTGCCTGCCAGATAACCGCGTACCACCGCTTCGACCGGAATGGGTTTGAGGCGCTTGACCAGCATCGAGCGAGCCGTGACCTGCGGCACTTCTTCGGCAGACACCACGCTCTCGGGGGCTTCGCCCGTCAAGTGGATAGGGCAGATGTTCAGGCCCTTGGGGCCGAGCTTGTCGAACCAAAACAACGCCATTTGCGTCAGCAGCACGCCCTTGCCCGGAATCGGTTCGCCCATGATCACGTCAAACGCGCTGATGCGGTCCGACGCCACCATCAGAATTCGGTCGTCACCCACGGCGTAGTTGTCGCGCACCTTGCCACGCGCCAGCAGGGGCAAGGACGTCAAGGCTGAGGTATGAAGCGCAGAGGTCATGGAAAACAGTCCAGCAAAAAAGAAAAAGGCCCGTTGAACAGTCAACGGGCCATTCGGGTCAATTATCGCAGGCTCAGTTCACCACCTGGGCCAATTCACCCCGCGCATAACGGGCCGCCACCACCTGCAGGTTGTCGCCCTTGATCTTGGGAGCCTGGCCTTCGCAGCCGAATTGCAGATAACGCTGCTTGCAGATTTGCTTGGCCGCTTCGCGGGCGGGTTTGAGCCATTCGCGGGCATCGAACTTGTCGGGATTCTCATACAAGAACTTGCGGCAAGCTGCAGTCATCGCCAGACGGATGTCGGTGTCGATATTGATCTTGCGCACGCCGTGCTTGATGGCTTCCTGTATCTCTTTCACCGGCACACCGTAGGTCTGCTTCATCTGGCCACCGTACTGGTTGATGA
>CAJBLW010000215.1 GCA_903953985.1 uncultured Burkholderiales bacterium | reverse complement strand
CGCCGCGCTCCCGCCGGTCACCAAAGTCTTCTAAAGGCGTCGTCCAATGACATATTTCCAGCCGTGATTTCAAGCTGATTAAATTGTTCTCTGATTTGGGCGCCGCCAAATGCCTTGGCCTGATGAACGACCGTTTCCAGCCCATCACTGACGGCCGGGATGAAAACTCATAAGACTGTTTCTGGCCGGTAGCAGAAGGTCGGCTGTTTTATGTGGTCGACTGCTCCCGCTGCAAATCAGTCGTTGGTGACGTCAGAGCCCAAGTCTATTTTGTCCAGAGCCAGCGCCAAAACCCAACGTACCGCGCCATCAGGCCCAGCCCCAGGCGTCAAGCTGCTTCAGCTGTTCAACTCGGTCTCGTGCATCCAGGCCGCGTGTTTGGGGGCGCGTTTGGTTTGCGCCCACTCGTTGAGCATGTCCCATTTGCACGCGTCGAGCTGGGCGTACATCTCGGGCGTGCCCACGTCGGCGGCCAGTTCCAGGCGGTGGCCGTTGGGGTCAAAGAAGTAGATGCTCTTGAAGATGGCGTGGTTGGTCGGCCCCAACACCTCCACGCCGTTGGCTTGCAGCCGGGCCTTGGCGTCTTGCAGCGCTTGCAGGCTGTCGACCTTGAAGGCGATGTGCTGCACCCAGGCGGGGGTGTTTTCGTCACGGCCCATCTCGGGTGAGTTGGGCAGTTCAAAAAAGGCCAGCACGTTGCCGCCACCCGCGTCCAAGAACACATGCATGTAAGGATCAGGGGCCTTGGTCGAAGGCACCAGGTCTTCGGCGATGGCCAGCACAAAATCCATGTTCAGGTTCTTGGCGTACCACTCGACGGTGGCTTTGGCGTCTTTGCAGCGGTAGGCGGCGTGGTGAATGCGGTCAATTTTCATGGGGTTCTCCTAGGGGCTCAGTCGGTTTGGCGGGCGGCTTGCAGCGCCTCGCGCAGCACGCGCAAGTCGCCAATGTGGTTGGCCAGCAGCAAGATCAGGCGGGCGTTGAGCGCCTCGCTTTGTTCGTCGTTCAGGCCGTTGTGCGCGTCGATCAGGTGTTCATAAAACTCGTCGCCGGGCGAGAAGTCACGGAAGAAGCGGCGTCCGGCTTCATGAAAATTCGGCGCGGTGTTCAGGGCTGCGGGGGTGTCGGTGGGCATGTCTGTTCTCTCTTCCATTCAAGCCTGTTCGCCCACTTGCCCCAAAGCGCGGGCCAGGGCCGTTTGCAGGCGGGCGCTGTCCAGGCTGCGCCAGCGGGCCAGCACATGCTGGTCGGGGCGCAGCAAATAGGTGGTGCCGGGCTGGGCGTCGTAGCGCTTGGCCATCCAGCCTTGTGCGTCCACCAGCACTTGGAAGCCCGTCACTTGCAGGGCGTGGCGCGACACGATCAGGCTGTCCACCGGCACCGCGTATTGCTTCAGGGCTTGCAGTGCGGCCAGCGTCTGCGCATCGGGTGCGACATCCAAAAACAGCATGAGCTGAAAGCCTTTGCCCACCTGGTCGAGCAGCCAGGCGTCTTGACCATCCACTTGCACGGGCGCATCGTCCATTGGTGCACCGGGCACCATGTTGCCTTCAAACACGTCGCTGTCGGGTGTGTTGAGCACCGAGCCGGTCAAAAAAGAGGGCACCGACAAGCGCCCCGAATTGACCAGCTTGCGCGCAAACGGGTGGTGCTTGGCCAGCGCCAGCACTTGGTTACGGAAGGTCTTGCTGGTCCGGCTCTTGGGCGTGATGAAGTCGGTCGAGCGGGTCGAGTTCATGATGTTTTCGTCGGCCGCGAACTGGCGATCCATCGCGTAGGTGTCGAGCAGTTTTTCGCTGGCTTGGCCCTTGATGACCAAGCCCAGCTTCCACATCAAATCGTCCGCATCCTGAAAACCTGAGTTGGCCCCGCGTGCGCCAAAGGGTGAGACCTGGTGCGCCGCGTCGCCTGCGAACAGCACGCGGCCATGGCGAAAGTCGGTCATGCGGCGGCACTGGAAGGTGTAGATGCTGACCCACTCCAGCTCAAACGGGCGCTCATCGCCAAGCATGGCTTTCAGGCGCGGGATAACTTTTTCGGGCTTCTTTTCTTCTTCGGGGTCGGCGTCCCAGCCCAGCTGAAAGTCAATGCGCCAGACGTTGTTGCTTTGCTTGTGCAGCAGCACGCTCTGGTTGGGGTGAAAGGGCGGGTCAAACCAAAACCAGCGCTCGGCGGGATAGTCGGCTTTCATGATCACGTCGGCAATCAGAAACCGGTCCTGGAACACCCGGCCCTCGATGTCCAGGCCCAAATGGCGCCGAACGGGGCTGCGTGCGCCGTCGGCCACCACCAGCCAGTCGGCCTCGATGTCGAACGTGCCTTCGGGCGTTTCCACCGTCAGCGTGGCGTGCGTCTCATGAGGCGTGACGGCCGTGACCTTGTGCTGCCAGCGGATGTCCGCGCCCAGCTCCAACGCACGGGCAATCAGCATTTCTTCCACATGGTATTGCTGCAGGTTGATCATGCCGGGGCGCTTGTGGCCGGCGTCGGGCACCAGGTTGAACTGGTACACCTCGTCTTCTTCCAAAAAAGTGCGGCCAATGTTCCAGCTCACGCCCAAGCCGCAAGCCTCGTCGGCAAGGCCCAAACGGTCCAGAATTTCGAGCGAACGCTTGGCGTAGCACACCGCCCGCGAGCCGACGGACACGGTCTTGTCGTCGTCCAGCACCAGCACCTCAAGCCCCTGCAAGCGGGCATCAATGGCTGCGGCCAAGCCCACGGGCCCCGCGCCAATGACGATCAGCGGTTTGCGCTGCGGCGGCGTGGACATCAAGTCGGCCGGCGACTTGTACGGATAAATCGGGTTGACGTAAGCACCCATGTGCGAGCTCCAGAATGGTCAAAAAGCACCCTGCGGTGCCCAGGCCGTAATTTACCATTGATAAATCAATTTACCTAAACGTAATTTTAAGGGGCTGAGGGTTGAGGGTTAAGCGTGGTGGTTTGAACGCAACACCCAGCCCCCAACGCCCAACGACACCTGTTTGACAGCACCCCGTTGCTCAGCCCGTTATGCTTAGATTTGTTTTTTGTATGACAACTCCATGAGCCAGCACTTCACCCCCGTCTCCAGCGGTGCCCGTTTGTCCGATCAGGTGGCGGAGCAATTGAGCGCCGAGATCAAGCAAGGTCGTCTGGCGCCGGGCGACAAACTGCCCACCGAGGCGCGCTTGGTCGAGCAGTTCCAGGTCAGCCGCACCGTCGTGCGCGAGGCGGTGTCGCGCCTTAAATCGCTGGGCCTGGTGGATTCGCGCCAAGGCAGCGGGGTGTTTGTCAGGCAGCAACTGCCCTTTGCGCCGCTGCAGTTCGAAGCCCGGCAAGCCGCTTCGCAAGAGGCCGTGATTCAGATGGTGGAGGTGCGCCGCGCTTTGGAGGCCGAGGTGGCGGCGTTGGCGGCCGAGCGGCGCAGTGCCAGCGACCTGCTGGCCATCGAACAAGCGGTCCATGCGCTGGAACAGGCCGTCCAGTCGGGCGGCGATGGTGTGGCCGAAGATGTGCATTTCCACCGGGCGATTGCCGAGGCCACACACAATCCTTTTCTGATCCAGACATTGGGCTACCTCAGCCAGTTCCTGCACGGGGCCACCCAGGTCACACGGGCCAACGAGGCCCGGCGTGGCGACTTTGCCGCCGCTGTGCGCAACGAGCACCAGGCTATTTTGCAGGCCGTGCAGGCCGGTGATCCCATTCAGGCCCGGCAAGCCGCCGCCGCGCACATGGGCAACGCCATCGGCCGCATCCGCAAAGCCGACCCAACCTTCTGGGCCCAAGAAGGCGAGCGGCTGGCGCAGCCACTGGTCAAAGGGCTGCAGGGCTGAATCACTCCGCTTTGATGCCCGCCGCTTTGACCACGGCCGCGTAGCGCGACAGATCACGCGCCATGTCACGGCCAAAGCGCTCAGGGCCGCCAGGGCTGGCGGTGATGCCCAGGGTGTTCAGGCGCTCGCGCACTGCCGGGTCGTTCAGCACGGCGTTCAGTTCGGTGTTGAGCTTGTCCACAATCGCCTGGGGCGTTTTGGCGGGAGCCAGCAAGCCGACCCAGGAGTTGATGTCGAAATCGGTCACGCCCGATTCAATGAAAGTGGGCACATCGGGCATGGACGGGGCGCGTTGCGCGCTGGACACCGCCACCGCATGCAGTTTGCCTGCCTTGACGTGTTGAATGGCGCCCGCCACGGCGGTGTACACCAGCGGGATGGAGCCGCCCATCACATCGATCATGGCCTGACCGCCGCCTTTGTAAGGGATGTGCGTGAGATTGGCGCCAGTGCGCTGCTTGAGCAATTCACCGGCGATGTGTGGCGTGCCGCCCGTGCCGGAAGTGCCGTAAGACAAACCGCCCGATTGTGTTTTGGACAAGGCGATCAATTGTTGCAGCGTCTTGGCGGGCACGCCGGGGTGGGACACCAAAATCAAAATCGCGTCACCGATCTTGCCGATCGGCGCGAAGTCTTTGGCGGTGTCAAAACCCACTTTGGGAAACACATGCGGATTGATCACCATCGTGCCGTCAAAGCCCAAGAGCAAGGTGTAGCCATCGGGCGCGGCGGTGGCCACCATTTGTGTGCCGATGTTGCCCGAGGCGCCGGGCTTGTTGTCCACGATCACCTGCTGGCCCAAGCGCTTGGACAACTGCTCGGCGATCAGACGGCCGCTGGTGTCGGTCACGCCGCCGGTGGCAAAGGGCACCACCAGACGGATCGGTTTGGCGGGGTAGGCAGCTTGCGCAGCGGCCGTGCTGGCACTCAGGGCCAAGCCACCGCAGGCAGCGGCCATCAAGCCCGTGCTCAGCGCGGCTTTGAGCCAATGGCGTCGTGGGGTTGTGCTTTTATTGTTCATCGTTGTCTCCAGGGGTTTCAGGGTGAAATTAGTCGGTCTCGGCGTAGCGCTTTTCAAAAGCCCATACGTCTTCAAAACCCATGAGCCGGGTCAGGTCGGCAAAGTCATAGAGCGGGGTGCTGCCCTTGGCTGATGAGCCCGTGTCCTTGAATTGCTGGTACACCTGAGTCATGGCCTGCACGCCGGCCAGCAAGGCGGTGACGGGGAAGATCGCGATCTTGTAACCCAGCGATTCCAGCTCGGGGCGGGTCAGCACAGGCGTGCGGCCTTTCTCGACCATGTTGGCCACCAGCGGCAGGTCAAAGCTTTGGCCAATGCGGCGCATTTCTTCTTCGGACTCGGGCGACTCGACAAACAAAATGTCGGCCCCGGCCTTGGCATAGGCCTCGGCCCGGCGCAGCGCTTCATCGAGGCCCAGCGTGGTGCGGGCGTCGGTGCGGGCGATGATCAAAAAGTCTTTGGATTCGCGCGAATCGACGGCCACCTGGATCTTGCGCACCATGTCGGCCGTGGGGATGACGCGCCGGCCCGGGGTGTGGCCGCATTTTTTGGGGAACTCTTGGTCTTCAAGCTGGATGGCGCAAGCGCCCGCGGCTTCGTAACCCCGGATGGTGTGGCGCATGTTGAGCAGGCCGCCATAGCCGGTGTCGGCGTCGGCTATCAAGGGCGTGCGGGCCATGTCCGCCATGGCCGTGACGCGGCCGACCATGTCGCTGTAAGTGGCCAAGCCCGCATCGGGCAGGCCCATGTGCGAGGCCACGGTGCCGTAGCCGGTCATGTACAGCGCATCAAAGCCAAAGCTGTCGGCCAGGCGCAGCGACACCATGTCGAACACGCCGGGCGCCACCACCAGACCCGGTTGATTCAAACGCGCACGCAAGACAGAGGTTTTTGTGTTCATTGGGCAAAGAAAAAAGAAGGGTGTTTAAATCACGGAATTCAATTTCTTATTTCATCAGAAGAGTCTCCCATGAATCTGCACCTAAGCGACAAGCATGTTTTGATCACCGGCGGCAGCAAAGGCATTGGCCTGGCTTGCGCTCACGCCTTCCTTGAAGAAGGCGCGAAGGTCACGCTGGTCTCGCGTGACGCGGCCAACCTGAACAATGCCCTGCAAAAACTGCATGCCCACTTTCCGGCCGAACGCATCCACACGGTGGCCGCCAATTTGCGCGATGCGGCGCATGCCCTGACGGCGCTGAACTCGGCCGAAGCCGCGTTCGGCCCGGTTGATGTGTTGGTCAACTCGGCTGGTGCGGCCAAGCGCACGCCCGCGCCTGAGCTCACGCCCGAGGCCTTTGCCGATGCGATGCAGGCCAAATATTTCACCACCATCCACATGCTCACCCCCACCATCCAGCGCATGGCTGCGCGCGGCCAAGGCGCGGTGGTGAACATCGTGGGCAACGGCGGCAAAGTGGCCAGCCCCATCCACATGCCCGGCGGTGCTGCCAACGCGGCTTTGATGCTGGTGAGCGCGGGTATGGCCGCGGCTTATGGGCCACAGGGCATTCGGGTGAATGCGGTCAACCCCGGCCTGACCCTGACCGATCGCCTGCAAGAAGGCATGGTGGCCGATGCACGGATCAAAGGGATCGACACCGAAGAAGCCATGGCGCAAGCGGTCGCCAAAATCCCCTTGGGCCGCATGGCCGAGCCCGAAGAAATCGCCAATGCGGTGTTATTTTTGGCCTCATCCAAAGCCAGCTACGTCACCGGCATTTGCATGAGCATGGACGGAGCCTTGAACCCCATCGTGGTGTAACCGACAGATCTGGTGCATGGGCGCTGTGGCCAGCTCGCTGCAGTGGCCCAGACGCCCCCGACACCCGCTTACAGGATCCCACTATGAACTCCATAACCCGGCCTGTGTACGCGCTACGCCGAGGGGCCGTCCCAGCCCTTCTTTCTGCTCTGACCCGCATGGTTGCAGTATGGCTGGCTCTGGCACTGATCGCCTTCGCGGCCATCGGGCCAGCGCATGCCGAACCCGCCCCTTTGGTCTCCGTACCTTCTGTCGACGTGCCGCGCTACATGGGCACCTGGCACGAGATCGCCAAGTACCCGAACTGGTTTCAGAGGAAATGCGCCAGCAGCACGCAGGCCACCTACACGCTGCAAGCCGGTGGCCGGGTACAGGTGCTTAACCGCTGCAAAACCGACAAGGGCGAATGGACCGAAGCGCTGGGGGCGGCACGCCAAATCGGCGGGCCGAACTCACCACGGCTCAAAGTGCGCTTTGCCCCCGAGTGGTTGTCTTTTATCCCGATGGTCTGGGGCGATTACTGGATCATCGATCTGGACCCGAACTACCAATGGGTGGTGGTGAGCGAGCCGAGACGTGAGTACCTGTGGATCTTGTCGCGCACGCCGCAAATGCCTGCGGCCACTTACCAAGACTTGTTGGGCAAACTGCACGACCGTGGCTTTGATTTGAAACGGATCGAACCCAGTCGGCCTTGACCTTCATCAGTGCGTTGTTTCGGTCTGGTCCCCACAAGGCGTTCTGGACGAGGGCATGGAACTTGGGCAGGACCACCGTGTGCCGGAGCAGCGACCAAGGTCATTGCCCTTGGCCGTGCACGGCAGCGCCTGCTGAACCACACTGGGGTTTTTCTAAACCTGCAGGCCATGGCCAGATTTTCATTTTTTCAATCCCCCTTGCGCACGCAGCTGCAAACGCACATGGAGGCGCAGATCAAGGACCAACTGGGCCAGCGCGTGCGGGCCATGACTGGGGCCACTGGTGATGCGCGCGACTTTTTGCAGCCTGCAGGTGACCCCGGACTGTTCGGGCCCGATTCGGCCGCTTGGCAGGTGCACGCCCACTTTGTGGCCATGATGACCGGGGGCTTGTCCTCGCTCATGCTGCAGGCCCTGCACCCCCGGGCTTTGGCCGCTGTGTGGGACCACTCAAGCTTTCGCACCCAACTGCAGGCGCGCTTGGGGCGCACCGCCCTGTTTGTGGCCACCACCACCTATGGCGGCGTAGCCGCAGCCTTGCAAACCATTGAGCGTGTCAACCGCATCCATGCGCAGATTCACGGCACGCTGCCCGATGGCACGCCTTATGTGGCCAACGATCCTGAACTGATCCGCTGGGTACACCTGGGCGAGACCACCAGTTTTTTGCGGGCCTACCAAGACCTGTCGCTGCAGCCTTTGCGCTCGGACAGGCAAGACCTGTACTTTGCCGAGATGGCGCAAATGGGGGAGCGCTTGGGCGCGCACGATCTGCCCCTGACGCGCCATCAGGCCCTGATGCAACTGCAGGATTACCGACCTCAATTGCGGGTGGACGAACGCACGCGCGAAACGATTGACCTGATCGAACACTATCCGTGTGCACCCTTGGACAGGCCCTTGGTCAGCTTGATCGTGCGGGCTGCGTTTCAGATGCTGCCCGATTGGGCGCTGGAGATGCTGAAGCGCGAACGCAGCTGTGCGCTGGAACAAGCCGCTGTGCGCACGGCCTTGCAAGGCATGGGTGCTTCAATGGCCTGGGCTTTTGCCGACACGGGGGTGGCTGCTCGGGCCCGCCAGCGCATGGACCCGGCAT
>CAJBLW010000214.1 GCA_903953985.1 uncultured Burkholderiales bacterium | reverse complement strand
GTAATCGCGCGTTTCCTGAAACGGAATGTTTTCGGCCCAGATGGCCGCTTCCAGCACAGGACCTTTGCGCCAGTTGCGCGGGCGACTGGGGCCAGCGTTGTAGGCGGCGGTGGCCATAGGCATAGAGCCCTCAAAGTCGTCCAGCACCAGCTTCAAATAGCCTGTGCCAATGGCTACGTTGACTTCTCGGTCGTTGATCTGATCGGGGGTGAATCCTGTCAGGCCGATCTTTTTGGCGGTCCATTTGGCAGTGGCAGGCATCACTTGCATCAGGCCCGAGGCCCCGACGTGTGAACGGGCGTCCATGACGAAGCGGCTTTCTTGCCTGATTAAACCGTAAACATAAGCTGGGTCGAGGCGGATCTCGCCCGAGCGGCGCACCACGATCTCGCGCAGCGGCATGGGAAAGCGCTGATCAAAGTCAATCACTTCCTTGGTCCGGTCGCTGGTGTTGATGCAGCGATCCCACACCTGGCGTTGGCAAGCCAAATCGGCCGCGGCCAGCAGCTCCCGGTCGTTCATGCCACCGGGGGTGTGCAGGTTGGTGCTGTAGTTCCACTCGCGGTTGCCTTCGGGGCGCAGGCCCAACTGGATGGCGTACAAGGCACGCTGTAGTCCGGGGTTAATGAGGGCCGCAGCTTTTTCTTGCGGGGTCAACGCCATGGGGCGCTCAGGTGCAGTGATCGGTTGGCCAAGTTCTTCAAGAGCCAGTTGTTCATAAAAGCCCCGCACGCTGGCAATGCTGCGCAGCAGACCTTGGGCTTCCAGTTTCTGGGCGTTGTCCTGGGCTGTGGCGTTCAGGGCGCGGGCCCGCCAATAGACCCAGGTGGGATCTATTTTTGTTTCAGGGCCCATAGCCTGGGTGGCACTCAGCACCTGTAGCCATTGGCCTTGGCGCAACGCGGCACGCACTTTCCAGCCCAGCAGGTCGTCGTTCAGATCGCTGTCTTTTTGCACTTTGGCAAAGTGGCTCGCGGCGTTGTCTTGCAGCTTTTGCGCGGCTTGTTTGCCAATCACAGCCCACGTCCAGTTGCGTTCTTCAGCGCTCAGCTGGATCGCCCAGCGACGACTCAGCAAATCGGCCGCCTCGTCCGGGTCTTTGGCGGCCAGCCGGATCAGGGCCAGCACCGCGAGCTCCTTGCGGCTGCGGGTGATGGCCATGATGCGCTTGTCCAGGTATTTGGCCGGATCGGCGTGGATGAGTGCCACTTGCTCGGACAGGCGTGGCGCTTCAATGTCCACCGCTGCTTGTGCTGCGCGGGGTCGGTTGGCGTCCATGGAGATGCGGGCTTTGCGCCACAGGTCCAGCGCCTGAATCTGACGACCCGAGTGCAAATGTTCAGCCACATAGGTGCAGCCGTCGTCGGCCTCGCGCAGTGAGTACCACAGACGAAGGGCTTCATCGGCCACATCGGCCTTGCTGTTCATGGCCTCGGTGGCCAGCGCGTAGCAGCGCACTTCGCGGTCATCACGCATACGAAAATTTGGGTATTGAGCGGTGAAGGTGGCCCAGTGCCGCCGCTTGCCCAGTTGTTGCAGCCAGTCGTTGCGCAGTCGGTCTTCGTAGTAGCTGCCCGCGTAACTGTTCAAGAAGCTGCGAATTTCTGATTCAGGCGCGGTGTCAAGGCGGGTACGCATTTCCCAATAGGCGGCCAAGGGCTCCAACACATGGCCGCGGGTTTTGGGCAGCAGGGCTGACAGCCGTTTTCCATCATTTTTGCGAAACGCCTGTTGCATCTCCAGCAGCACCTCGTCGCCCCGGTTTTGAGCTAGGGCGGGCCCGGGCCACAGGCCTGTCATGGTCATGGCGCTCAGCAGTGTCAAAATGCATCTTAATTTCATGGGTCGATTATGGACAAAGCCGAAGCAAAACGCGCCTTGAGAAAAGCCTTGATTGAAGAAAGGTTGAACCTGCCCGATAGATTGGCGCGGGCCGAAGCCTTGCAACGCGTCATGCGCATCTGGTTGTTTGACCGCCCCGAAACCGTGATCGGTGCTTACTGGCCGATCAAGGGCGAGTTCGATCCGCTGCCGGTCCTGCACCGCTGGAAAGAAGACGGCGAGTTGAACGGCGAGCCACAGCGCCGCCGAATTGGGCTACCGGTCGTCAATAAACAGCACAAAACCCTGAGCTTTCACACCTGGTACCCCGGCTGCCCCATGGAAGAGGATGCCTATGGGATTCCCAAGCCCAAAGACACCGAAGTCATCGTGCCCACTTTGTTGTTTGTGCCCTGCGTGGGCTACGGCATTGGCGGCTACCGCTTGGGTTACGGCGGGGGGTTTTACGACCGCACGCTGGCCACCCTGCAGCCCAAACCCTTCACGGTGGGCCTGGGCTACACCCATGGGTTTTTAGACGAGCTGGAGCCCGAAGCCCACGACGAACCGTTGAATGCCATCTTGAACGACAACGGGGTGGTCTGGCCTGTTTGAGTCAGACGCGAAAGAACCATGGCACGACCCAAATCTGCGACCCACGACATCAAGCGCGACGCGATCCTGGACATCGCGGCGCAGTGCTTTGCGAAAAGCAGCTACCCCGCTGCCAGCATGAACGAAATCGCCACCGCGTGCGGCACATCCAAGGCAAGGCTGTACCACTATTACGAGAGCAAGGATGCCATCCTGTTCGATTTGCTGGACCGCCACACCCAGCGCCTGTTGGCTGTGATTGCGCAAACCGAAGCCAACGCCCAACGCAAGGACCTGAACGAAAGGGCCACGCTGCACGAGTTGGTGCGGGCGTTTTTGCAGGAATATGAAACCTCTGCCACCCGCCACGCTGCGTTGCTCAATGACACCCAGTTTTTGAGCGAAGTGCCCGACGCGGCCTTGGGCGCTGCGCCAATATCACCGCGTGAGCTGATCCTGAACCGCCAGCGCGACATCGTGGCCGCCATGACCCGCTTCATGAAGCGGGCCTACCCCGAGCGCTTGACGCCCACCAACCAGACCGCCCTGACCATGATGCTGCTGGGCATGATCAACTGGACCTTCACCTGGCTGCGTCCGGGTGGACCCATCAGCTATGCGGCCTTTGCCGATGAAGTGATTGGCATGCTGGAAAAAGGTCTGGGTTGAGGCCGTTTGACGTCTTCAACCCTGCCATGCGCAGTTGACGGGATGCTCATCACCCGGCCGCGCAACGGCTGGCGCATCGAATCACCTGCACTTCGCACTGTGGCTCATGTCGCGTCCAGTTCCCGGTGCCGTTTCAGGGTGAGCCAGCGTGTGCCGAAGTTTTGGGCCAGTTGCTCGACCATGAACACCGAGCGGTGCTGCCCCCCAGTGCAGCCGATGGCTACTGTCACGTAGCTGCGATGGTCGCGTTCGATGGCCGGAATCCAGTGCTTGAGGAACCCCTCGATCTGCAGTTGCATCTGCAAGAACGCTTCGGACTGGCGCAAATAGGCCTGCACCGGCTCGTCACGTCCCGTCAAAGGACGGAGAGCGCTCTCGTAATGGGGGTTGGGCAACATGCGCACGTCAAACACATAGTCGGCATCGTTGGGAATGCCGCGCTTGAAGCCAAACGATTCGAATACCAAGGTCAGTTGGGCCGAGGGGGCACTGACCAAGGTCTTGATGTACGTTTGAAGCTGAGCCGAGCGCAGCAAACTGGTGTCGATGACGTGGGCGCGTTCGCGCAAGTCGGCCAGCAACTCGCGTTCAAAATTGATCGTTTCAAAAAGTGCTTTGTCGCTTTGAGGCTTGTTACCACCCGACAGCGGATGTTTGCGGCGTGATTCGGAATAGCGGCGCTGCAGGGTGTCGGAATTTGCGTCCAAAAAGACAGATTTGACCGTCATGCCCATGTCACTCAGCAAATTCATTTGCTCAGGCATCAGGTGCAGGGAATTGGCGCTGCGCACATCGATCGCAATCGCCAGAAGTTGCTCTTGGTGTTGCTCTTCGAGCTTGACGAAGGGAATCAACAACTCAGGCGGCAGATTGTCCACGCAGTAATAGCCCGCGTCTTCGAGGGCGTGCAGCGCCACCGATTTGCCAGAACCGGACATGCCGGTGATCAAGATGATGTCCATGCTCAGCTTTGGGTGGCTTTGCGGCCAACGGGTTTGGAAGGGGTGCCCAGCATTTCGCGTGCATGGGCCAAGGTGGTGGCAGACAACTTTTCGCCGCCCAGCATGCGGGCGATCTCGCTCACGCGCTCTTGGCCATTCACGCCGCGCACTTGGCTGCTGACCTGGCCCTTGGCCGCGGCTTTGCTGACCAACAAGTGGTGGTCTGCGCAGGCGGCCACCTGGGGCAGGTGGGTCACGGCCAGCACTTGGCGGTGCAGGCCCAGCTGCTTCATCAGGCGGCCCACGGTTTCGGCCACAGCACCGCCCACGCCGGAGTCCACCTCGTCAAAGATCAAGGTGCCGGCTTCGCCCAACTCGCTGGTGGTCTCCGCAATGGCCAGTGCGATGCGCGAGAGTTCGCCACCCGAAGCCACTTTGCCTACGGGCCGGGGCGTGCTGCCTTCGTGCCCTGCCACCAGAAAACTCACTTCTTCCAGGCCGTGTTGCGCTGGGGCGTCCAGGGTTTGCAGCTGCACCTCAAAGCGGCCGCCTTGCATGCCCAGTTGCTGCATCGCGCTGCTGACGGCTTGGGCCAGCGGTTTGGCGGCTTTTTGGCGTTGCTGCGAAACGGCCTTTGCCGTTTGAAGGCAGGCTTTGTGAGCAGCTTGTTCGGCT
>CAJBLW010000213.1 GCA_903953985.1 uncultured Burkholderiales bacterium | reverse complement strand
CCGGTGTATTCGCCGCCCATGGGCAGCACGTCTTTGCCATGAATTTGGGTGTTCAGACCTGCTTTGTGCAAGATGCTGTGGATGTTTTGCTCAATGAAATCGGGTTGCCCTTCTTCCACCACCAGCAAGCCGCGCTTTCCTTTGCAAAAGCGCTTGAATTCATCGTCCACCAGCGGGTAGGTGATGTTCAGCACATACAGCGGAATGTCGGTCTTGCCGAAGTCGTTGGCCAGGCCCAACAGTTGCAGTGCACGCACCACGCCGTTGTACAGACCACCTTGCATGACGATGCCAAAGTTTTGCACGTCTTCGGAAAAAAATTCGTTGAGCTGGTGTTCCTGAATGAACTTCAGGGCCGCTGGCCAGCGGGTAAGGGTTTTTTCTTGCTCGTGCAGGTAACTGGCGGGTGGCAGCACGATGCGGTTGACATCGCGCTTGGGGTTTTCAATGGCGTCTTTGAGGGTGAAGCTGGGCCGCACGTTGTCGCGGGTAGGAAAGCGGCCATGCACATGGCAGGCGCGGATGCGCAACTCCAGCATCACCGGGGTGTTGCTGGCCTCTGACAACTCAAAGCCTTTTTCCACGGCATGCACGATGCTGGGCAGGTTGGGGCGTGGGTCGATCAGCCAGACCTGCGACTTCATGGCAAAGGCGTGCGAGCGCTCTTGCATGATGCTCGAGCCCTCGCCGTAGTCCTCGCCCACGATCAGCATGGCGCCGCCGGTGACGCCACCCGAGGCCAGATTGGCCAGCGCGTCAGACGCCACATTGGTTCCCACTGTGGATTTGAAGGTGACCGCCCCGCGCAACGGGTAATTGACTGAGGCGGCCAAAGTGGCGGCGGCTGTGGCCTCTGAGGCGCTGTGCTCAAAATGCACACCCAGCTCCTGCAGGATGTCGTTGGCGTCGGTCAGCACGTCCATCAGGTGCGAGATCGGCGCGCCCTGGTAGCCCGCCACATACGACACGCCCGACTGCAGCAAGGCCTTGGTGACGGCCAGAATGCCCTCGCCGTGGAACTCGTCGCCATCGCCCAAGCGCAGTTTTTGCACCTCTTGCACAAATGAGCGTTCAGCCATGCCCAAAACCTTTCATGGGGACCTTGTCCCGTGGTGTCGCTTGATGAAGAGGGGACAATTTAGGCCAGTGCGGGCATCACGGCAAATGGATTCTTCCAATGCGCTACATTGACATTGTGAATAATTGGTAACAACCCTTATTCACATAAACCATGGGCAAAGCATGAATTTCCGACAACTCGACCTGAACCTTTTGCGTGTGTTGGTGGCCATCCACCGCACCCGATCTGTCACGGCTGCAGGCAAGGCACTGGCCTTGTCCCAGCCCGCCACCAGCAATGCGCTGGCGCGTTTGCGTGAGTTTTTTGGCGATGAGTTGTTTGTGCGCTCACCCGTCGGGCTGCAGCCTACCCGCTTGTGTGAGCAGCTGGCTCCGGCCATGCAGTCTCAACTGCTGGCCATGGAAAGTTTGGTGCTCAACCACCAGCCGTTTGACGCCCTGAGCAGTCACCGCCATTGGCGGCTGTCCTTGTCTGATTTGGGTGAAATTCTGTTTTTGCCGGGTCTGGCGGCCGCCTTGCGCAGCGAATCGCCTCAGGCTTCTTTGTCCAATATTTCCGTGGATGCCGCTCAGGTGGCTTCGGCGTTGGAGGCACGCGACATTGACATGGCGATTGGCATCTTGAAGCCGCAGCACCGGGGCATTCGCAGCCAGTTGCTGTTCAAAGAGCGCTACATGGCCATTTCATCCCAACATTGGTCTCCCACACCCCGAGGACGCGGCAAGACGTTGAGCCTGTCGCAGTTGGCGCAAGCCCGGTTTGTGGTGGTGTCGCCCACGGCCACGTTTCACGGCAGCGTTGAAAAAATGCTGACGGCCATGAAACTGCAAGACCGCATTCTCGTCAGGCCCCGGCACTTTGGGGCCATTGCGGTGCTGGCGCAGAGCACCGATTTGCTGTGCATCGTGCCCGAGATGTACGCCCGCGACCTGAGTCAGCGCTTGCAGCTGCAAATGTGGACGATTGAAGAGGCCCCGGCCTATGAGGTGAATCTGGTCTGGCACGCCAGCACCGACCAAGATGCCGACCAGCAGTGGATGAGGGGCGTGGTGGAGCGGTTGTTTGCGCGAAGGAACTCGCAGGTCGGCAACTTTATAGATTCGGCTGCATGAAGTTTAAATTGCCCTTGTGTGGGTCAACCAGGAAGTGATTTTTGTTGTTGTAGGAGCACACCCTGTGCGCGATGGAATTCAAAGGGCGTGCTTCACAGACTTCAGTAAAGCTCGCATACCTATTTGGCAGCAAGTCATTGTTAACGAAGCTATCGCGCACCAAATAACAAATTTCTTGCCGGGTCTTGATATAGCTGAGTTGGCAAGGGTAGAAGTCCAGCTGGCACTGCGAGACTTCAGTAAAAGTGCTTTTTATTTAGCATTATCGATATGACTGCTGGTATCAGCAGTCGCACCGAAAGAAGTGTAATTCTCTCCCACTGAAATATCTACTTAAGAAAGTCCTGGGACTGCGTTCGATTCAAATTGACAGAGGTCGTGCGGCACTGGCACTATTCATCATTAAGTAAATAAAGGTGGCTAGCACTGATGCTCGCCATTTTTAGAACCCATCTTGGAGCCAAACTCAATGCCTATTCAAACACTTGGAATCATCATGCACGGCGTTACCGGACGCATGGGCATGAACCAGCATCTGATTCGTTCTATCGTTGCCATACGCAATCAAGGCGGCGTCACTTTGTCCAATGGCGACAAGGTCATGCCCGATCCGATACTGATTGGACGCAATGCAGAAAAAATGGAAGCGCTGGCCAAGACCTGGAACATTGAACGCTGGGGTACCGACCTTGACACGGCGCTTAAGAACAAGAGCGACACCGTTTTCTTCGATGCTGGTACTACGCAAATGCGCCCCACCTTGTTGGCCAAAGCCATTAAATCAGGCAAGCATGTGTATTGCGAAAAACCCATTGCTACCAATTTGAACGAAGCGGTTGAAATTGCGCGCCTTGCAGAAAAGTCAGGGGTCAAGCATGGTGCCGTACAAGACAAATTGTTCTTGCCCGGTTTGCGCAAACTCGACATGCTCAGAAAAGCGGGCTTCTTTGGCAAGATGCTCAGTGTGCGAATT
>CAJBLW010000212.1 GCA_903953985.1 uncultured Burkholderiales bacterium | reverse complement strand
GCGGTCGCAGATTTTCAGTACAGCGGAAACGTTGGTGACGGCATCGGAGGTGCGTTAGCTGTCAGCGCACTGGTTCAAGTCGCAACAGATAACACGGTACGGATTTATCGAAACACGAACTGCAATTGCAACTGCGATTGCTGCTGCTAAGGACCGAACTCATGAAAATCATTGCAGTGCGCAACGCACAAATTCATCCCCAATTCCAACCCACTGTTCACCTTGGTTTTGACCCCGCGACCAGCGACCTGAGCGTTTCCTTATATCTTCCTGCGATTGCGACAGATGAGGCAGCCAGTGGTGATGCAGGCTTGTCGTTGATCGAGTCCGTGGTCGTCAACGTTGGTGACCTGCGCAAGCGCTACGACTGGTGCGATCACCAGACGTACTTTGTGGCTGTTCATGCCGGGGCGTTTCTTCCTGTCTTTGCGCTGTACCCAGAGACACTCTCCAATCGCGAAACAGCGGTCGATTACGCCCAGCGCCTCAAGAGAAATTTGCTTGTGGGCATCAACGTGCCATTTGCAAACGCCAATGACGATGAGTTGTTCATCACGGTAAACCTCAACGCTCAGGCGACGGACGCCAACATTCAGGTCGATGAGCACTGCGCGCTGGTCTGGAGCGAAGCAGCCAGCAGCGGCGCTGTTCGCACCATGGCGTTTCCGTTTATTCATGTGCAAGCACCAGCCAGTATTCCGGTGGGCGGCATTGCCTCGATCGAATTGCGCATAGAGGATGTGGCAGGCCAACTGCTTGACCGTGAGGCTGTTGTTTACCTCGAAGCCGTGAGCGGACTGATGCCTTTTGCACGTGTACGCGCAGTGCATGGATTGGCTGCGGTTCCAGTTTCCGCATTAGGCATGTCTGCTGGTGATGAAATCCGGGTGAAGTTTGGCTGGAAATATTTCCCAGGCGCAGAGGATGCGCGGATTGCGGTGGTGGCTGCATGATGCAACTGCTTTTTCCTACACCTGTCGTTCGCACCCAGCTTGGGCTGACGAACGAAGAGCGCCAAGACCTCAAAGAAAAGACGCTCGCGGTCTATGGCGATCTCAACCCCGATAGAAAACCTTGGAGCCGCTCGACCCGTGAGTCACTCGAATCCATGGACCCTGCATTTGCAGACCTGTTCGCACGAATCAAAGCCGTGACCAGCGAGGCTTTCGGTATTGGCATCGCATCTATCACCGGCAGGGAAGTGGTTCAGTTCAAAGGTGACTTCGTACCGCCCCATGTGGAGTCAGCCCATCTGTCTGCCATCTACTGGATTGATGGGGACGCCCACCCCGACTCTGAGCGCGGCGAGTACGACGGCGCATTGGTCTTGCAAAGTCCGATCGGCCCCTATGGCAGCAAGGCGCTGCCTGGTGAAAAGCGAGTGTCCATGATCAACCCTCAGCCGGATTTGCTGCTGGTGTTTCCGAGCCACTTGCTTCATTTCGGGCATGTTTACCTGGGCGAGCGTCCCAGCGTTGAAATCCACATTGAGATGGAGGTGCTCTGATGGCCCAGTTCAAGATCAAGCTCATTGCGCCGGACAACACTGAGCGCGAGTTGCATTACGACAACCAGACCAGCAGCCTGACTTGGGGAGCGGATGGGTTTGGCTCCCCGGTACTGGAAGTCAATCCCAAAACGTTTCAGGATGCCACGGTCGTGAGCACTACCCAGCCAGGCCGAAAAGGCCTGATCAAGACTCTCAAAATCAGCCTAGGTTTGTCCTGCAACTACGAGTGCAACTACTGCAGCCAGCGCTTTGTGCCCCACGCTGAAAGTACGAACCCTGAGGATGTGGAGGACTTCCTGCAGCAGTTGACCACCAGCCTGAGCCAGGCTCCCGAGCGCATTGAATTTTGGGGCGGTGAACCGCTTGTGTACATCAAAACCTTGAAGCCTTTGGCTGAGCGCCTGCGAGTGCTCTACCCGAATGCTGAGTTCTTGATCATCACCAACGGCTCATTGCTCAGTCTTGAGACCAACGAGTGGCTGGACCGCATAGGCTTCGTCGTCGGGCTCTCCCACGATGGGCCGGGATACCACGCACGCGGGGCAGACCCGCTGGATGATCCGCAGCAGCGCGCCGCCATCATGGATCTGTATGCGCGCCTCCATCCGCAAGGCCGCATCAGCATCAATGCGATGATCAGTAGCCAAAATTCGAGCAGAGCAGCAGTACAGATTTGGCTGCAAGAACGCTTTGGTGCCGATGTTCAGATTGGTGAAGGCGCATTCATCGACCCCTACGATGAAGGTGGCCTGGCCGCCACCTTCAAGACCACCGCTGAGCACGCACAGTTTCGCAGGCAAGGGTTTGGTGAAGTCCGCACTGGCCTTGCCAGTCGCTTTGACCTCACCAACCAGAAGATTC
>CAJBLW010000211.1 GCA_903953985.1 uncultured Burkholderiales bacterium | reverse complement strand
GAGCATGCTCAACCCCAGGCCAAGATAAGCATGGCCAAAGCCTGTCAGCTCGCCGCCATCCAAGTCAGCAATGGCACTGATGCAGGTGACAGCCAAGAGCGTCCCCACGGCATTAAAAATATTGATCAGCCCTTGGGCTGTGCCGCGCAGCGCCGGCGGCGCTTCATCAATCGCAATGGTGCGCAGCGCACCGCTGACCACCACACCCAGGCCAATGCCGATCAGCACAGACGCCACCACGAAAGCGGTAAAGCCGGTCTGAGGCACTGCGCTTTGCAGGTAGCCCAGCGTCAATAAACCGAAACCAAAGATCACCATGTTGCGGGCACCCAGACGGTTCAGCAGACGCCCAGCCGCCATCGAGCCCACCATGGAGCACAGCACCAGAGGCAGCAGTGCCAGCCCCGCATACTCAACACTGACCCCATAAGCCAGCGTGGCGATGGTGGTCAAAAATACGATGCCCCCCATGGAGAACCCCACGCCCAGCGTCAGCGCATAGGCAAAGGCCAGTTGCCGGTTTGCAAACAGGTCAATCGGAATCAGCGGTTGTGCCTGACGTTTCTCAATGAGCACCAATGCGACCAGCAGCACGCCACTGGCACCCAGAAACCAAGGCCACAGCAGCATCCCCGTGGACGAATCCGGCAGGCGGGAAATACCCATCACCAAACACAGCAGAAACAACAAAGTCACCGTAATACCTGCCAGGTCAATGGGCCCAGGTGCCGCTAAGCTGTGCTGGCGTGGCAAGCTGCGCGCACCCAACCACAGCACGACCAGGGCGACTGGTAGGTTGACCAGGAACAGCCAGCGCCAACCCAGCGTGGAAGTGAGCACGGTCGCCAGGGGCGGCCCGAGCACAAAGGCCATGCCGTGGGTGGCACCAATCAGCCCCAAAATACGGCCCCTCCGCTCGGCGGTGAACACATCACCAATCACGGCACTGGCCACCGGCGCAATGCCTCCTGCGCCAATGCCCTGGATGGCACGGCCGACCAGCAGCATGTCAAAGTCGGGTGCGGCGGCAATGCACAAAGAGCCGATGGCGAAAATCGCCACACTTGCCAAATACACCGGACGGCGGCCATGGCGATCACTGAAGTAAGCCATCAGCGCAGTGCTGCACAATGAACTCAGGGAAAAAACGGTTGTGAGCAGTCCGGCGGTACGGTTGTCGACGCCAAAGGCTTCACGCAATGCAGGCAGAACCGGACCCACGATGGCTGAATCGAGTGCCGCCATGAAGACGCCGATAAACAGCACCTGCACCAGGCGGCGTTGTGCTGCATCAGCAGCAGGCAAGGGAGTAGGGGTTTGGGTCTGCTGGCTCATCAAAGTGACTGAATTGGGCGGGTATCACACACACCCACATTATTGACGGGAATGCGGGTCGTTCAGATCAGCCACGCAACAAAGCCAGCACCATGGGTGCTTGGAATACAAAGTGCTTCGTCGAGCCGCGACAACAAGCCTCTCAGGATTCTTTCAGCTTGTCGGTCGCGTTTGAGGGAGAACTTTGCTGCTGGGCAATGGAGGAAAATTGCCCAGATGGGAGTGCAAGCCTTAGTAAGGTCAAAGCGAAGATGGCGGCAAAACTTACTCAGACTTTTGGGGCATGCAGTCCCCGCACATGAACATGCGTTGATTGATCATCATCTTGAAAACGCCCAATGCCCTGGGCTTGTGCACCCCGCATTTGTAGCAACTGATCGAGGACATGTTGGCAGAGTCTTTGAAGGGCGAGCCACCCTCCTTGTTCTTGTAGCGCAAACCGTCTGTGGCGATTCGGGACTCTTGATTGTTACTCATTGCACTATTCTGGACCTGAGCTGAAATAAAAGCTACGTTTGTTTTTCAAGATGGTTGATGGCTTGTTCCCAAAATTAACAGGAGTCCATGGGTTGATTGGCGCATCCCAGTCAACAAGATCGGTAACGTTCAATCACGCTGCGGTCGAGCTCAACTCCAAGTCCAGGTCCATCCGGTATCGTCACCCATCCGTCGCGTTGTTGAATGGGCTGGGTGATCAAATGCTGTCGAAATGGATGAGAAGAGCAGTCGAATTCCAGAACAGGCTCCTGTGCGAACAAGGAGTGATGTGTCACCGGCAGCGCTGCAATCAGTTGCAGCGATGCCGCCTGTGCAATAGCCGACCCCCATACATGAGGATTGACTGCAACGCCGTGAGCCTGCGCCAGCGTCACGATGTGTCGCGCCGCACTGATTCCACCGCAAGAACAAAGGTCCGGTTGAGCAATGTCGACGGCGTTTGCAGCAAACAGATCGCGATAGCCGAACAACGTGTGTTCATTTTCACCGCCGGCAATCGGCATCGTTAACTTCTCGCGCATCTCTGAATACCCAACCAGGTCCTCAGGGACTACGGGCTCTTCGTACCAGCGCAAGTTGTAGCCATCGAGTGCGCGGCCGAGGCGCAGCGCCTCCGCGCGGCCGTAGGCATGGTTCGTGTCGATCATCAGCGTGATACCGCGACCATCGATGGCATCTCTGATGGCTTGCATGCACTTGATGTCGTCGTCTACGCCGTAGCCCAGCTTGACCTTCATCATCTTAAAGCCCGCTTCGTGGTGACGAATGGCCTCGTCCGCCAGTCGTCCCGATTCGCCTTGACCTTTGATGCGATAAAAGCCGGTTGCATAAGGCTGAACGCGCATCCTGAACGCGCCGCCTAGCAAGACATGGATGGGCACGCCATGCGCTTTTCCGGCGATATCCCAGAGCGCGATGTCGACGGCGCTGATCGCAGCGATCACCGAGCCTTTACGGCCGAAGTCGCGTGTGGCGTGGTACATCTTGTGCCACAGTACTTCGGTATCCAATGCGTTGGCGCCTAAAATTAATGGCTTCAATGCGTGTTCAATAGCAGCCGCTGCTATTTCTGGCGGTTCCAAGCCCTGTGCGAACGCTTCGCCCCAGCCGGTAATGCCCTCTTCGGTCAACACTTCCACCAGCGTTGCGCTGCGCTGGCGAACCCAGCCCTGAGAAAATGCGAATGGTTCCGCCAGCGGGCTTTTTAAAACATGAATCCGGATGTCGACGATCTTCATGGCGCTGCTTTATAAAAAATAACCGGGTCAGTTTGAGAAAACTTTATTTGATCGTCCGATTTAACTCTGGCGGATTGGCTGACTTTTCCCGAAATTCATCGATGCCGCTGGCAAATTTCACGCCTGCTCGCTTGATCGCGCCATCGTCGACCTTGTCGAGCGGCGTGTAAAAAGGATGGTGATGCTCCAGGTAGGGGTTGTTGCGCGCAGCGTTGTAGCAGTGCAGCACAGTCCAGCGGCGATTTTCTGAACGATTTTGGTCTGAGCGGTGCAACACGTTGCTGTGGAAGAACAGGCCATCGCCTGGCTCCATCTCCGCATATTCAATCGGCATCAACTTGAGCATCTCTGCAACCCGCCTTGGATCGGCGCCTACCTGCTCTCCAGGCAGCACGCCATGCTCGAT